>CAYZJV010000001.1:0-103328 GCA_964478945.1 uncultured Spirochaetaceae bacterium
TGTCTCTAAAAAATTACGCCATACTGTCTTCTGTTGCTCGCTGCGGAACCATGGAGCGACAATTCGGTGATGATCAACAATCGTCTTGCGAGCATGGTGCAACTCACTTTGCGTCAACGGTTGCTCGCCTACCTCGATAATGAACGGTATGGACAGGGTTCCTGTACCGTGACATTGCCCATCACCAGAACCAGGCTCGCACAACTGATGGGAGTGAGTCGTCCAAGTTTGTCGCGAGAATTGTCCAATCTGCAAAAAGCCGGTCTGCTGCGTATCGAGGGAAGGATGATCACGATTCTGTAGTTCGTCCGATATCGCCTTTTTCCCTCTCCCAGTGTTGTATTTTTCAAGATGTCCGTTTATAGTGGGTGCATATCAAAAGGTAGGATTGCATATGGAACTGCAGATTCAGGATTTGGTCGAATCGATCAAACGTGATGGAATAGCGGAGGCGGACAAACGTGCCGCCCAAATCATATCGGAAGCCAAGGAAAAGGCCGACGAAATGGTGCGCAACGGAGCTAAAGAGGCTGAAAGACTTGTGGAGGAGGCCCGTAAGGAGGTCGCCGTCATGAGGCAAAGTGGAAAAGCCGCCGTGGAACAGGCCGGTCGTGATGTCATTCTCTCATTGAAGAAGAACATCTATGCCCATTTCGACAGGTTGCTCGAGTCCACTGTGAAGAAGTCGCTCTCTGGAAAGGATTTGGTGACACTCATCACGAGTGTGGTGAAAAGTGGCTTGGCTGAAGTCGACCAGAGTCGTGTGGAAGTACCCCAAAAGCTCTCTACCGATCTCGTGCAGTCCTTGCGTGGCGATCTAGCCGATGAGTTGAAGAAGGGACTGGAGATCCGTCCTGTTCCATCTGTTGATGTTGGGTTCAAAATTGCGGCGAAAGATGGTTCGAGCTACTACGATTTCAGTTCCGAAGAGATCACCGGCATGCTCGCACCCTTCCTCAATTCCACGGTTCGAGAGATCCTGAATTCAGACTCCGAACGGTAAGGAGTAGCCCGTGGCATCCTATTATTATTTGGTGGCGTCACTGCCCATGCTTCGGTTCGACGACGATCCTCCCATCACCATGGAACGGTTCCTTGAGTCCTGTTCCCAATCGTTGGGTGCCAAGGATTTTCATCTTGTGTCCGAGCTGGTGTCCGACAACCTCTCTTCCATTGCGCATGAGAGTGGATTTCTTGCGCAATGGGATCGTTTCAACCGATCCTTGAAAGGTACCTTGCGTGTGTTGCGTGCACAGGACCTCAACAGGACACCAACAGAGGCATCCACCGATTTCGAAACGGATGTCCATGTGAAGGATATCGTACGGCAGGCGATGCAAGCGGAACATCCTCTGGAAGCCGAGCTCATGCTCATCCTCTTCCAGTGGAGGAAAGCTGAAGAACTCTCCCAATACCATGCGTTCGATAGGGAGGTGATCTTCACCTATGCGATCCAGCTGGCGTTGTTGGAGAGGAAGGCGTTGTTCACTCCCATGGAGGGACATGCCGAGTTCAAGCGTCTTTTTTCGAATTTGCAATCGATTATCAAGAGCATATAAACGGAGTGTGTGGTTATGGCAAAGAATAGCGGGCGAGTCACCGGTGTGAATGGAAACATGGTTACGGTCGAGTTCGATGGTGACGTTTCCCAAAATGAGGTGGGATACATCCTGCTTGGAGACCAACGGTTGAAATCCGAGGTCATCCGTATCGCAGGCAATATCGCCTCGCTGCAGGTGTTTGAAATGACCAGCGGGGTCAAGGTCGGCGATTCGGTCGAATTCACCGGAGAGATGTTGAGTGTCGAACTTGGTCCCGGGTTGTTGACCCAGATTTTCGACGGCCTGCAGAATCCACTTCCCGAACTGGCCCAGCAGTGCGGGTTCTTTCTTCAAAGAGGTGTCTATCTCAAACCGATTCCCGACAATTCATGGGAATTCACCCCAACGGTCAAGGAAGGTGATACCGTTCGCGCCGCGGATGCCTTGGGAACCGTTCCCGAAGGAATATTTACCCATAGGATCATGGTTCCGTTCGATGTCATCGGTGATTGGAAGGTGGACTCGATAAAGAAGAGCGGAACCTACCACGTGCGTGAAGAGATTGCCACACTCGTGGATGCGAAAGGCAACAAGAGAAGTGTGTCCATGGTGTTCACCTGGCCCATCAAGCGTGCGATCGCATCCTATGCCGAACGCCTCAGGCCTACCGAACCGTTGGTCACCAAGGTAAGGATTCTCGATACCTTCCTCCCTGTGGCCAAGGGTGGCACCTATTGTATTCCGGGTCCGTTTGGAGCTGGAAAGACTGTGTTGCAGCAAATGACCAGTCGTAACGCCGATGTCGACATAGTGATCATCGCTGCTTGTGGGGAACGGGCCGGAGAGGTGGTCGAAACGTTGAAGGAATTCCCCGAATTGGTCGACCCGAGAACCGGAAAGACACTGATGGAAAGGACCATCATCATCTGCAACACCTCCTCCATGCCGGTTGCGGCAAGAGAGGCCTCTGTGTATACCGCGGTCACCATCGCCGAATATTATCGTCAGATGGGGCTTCATGTACTGCTGCTCGCCGATTCCACAAGCCGTTGGGCACAAGCAATGCGTGAGATGTCGGGCCGTTTGGAGGAGATTCCCGGTGAAGAGGCTTTCCCTGCCTACCTCGAGTCGGTGATCGCAAGTTTCTACGAACGGGCCGGTATCGTGCGTTTGGCCGACGGTTCGATCGGATCGGTCACGATCGGGGGAACGGTGAGTCCCGCGGGAGGCAACTTCGAAGAACCGGTCACACAGGCGACACTCAAGGTGGTGGGAGCCTTCCACGGCCTCTCTCGAGAGCGTTCCGATGCACGCAAGTATCCTGCGATCCACCCTTTGGACAGCTGGTCGAAATACCCGTCGGTCATCGATTCCAGGAAGGTTGCCTATGCACGGGATATCCTTTTTGCTGGAAACGAAGTGAGTCAGATGATGAAGGTGGTCGGAGAAGAAGGTACGAGTTTGGACGACTACATCGTCTATTTGAAGAGTGAATTGGTGGATAGCGTCTATTTGCAGCAGAATTCGTTTGATCCCGTCGATTTTGCGGCTCCCATCGATAGACAGGAGTTGGTGTTCGATGTGTTGTTCCGGATCCTTGGTTCCAAACTGAAGATCGAGGACAAGAAGGCCGCCCGTTCATTCATCAATGAAATTCGGCAGAAGTTCATCGACTGGAACAATACCGCACGTGATGACGAGCGTTTTGAGATGTACAAGAAAGAAATCGAGGATCTGGTCGGTGGTCGTTTCGTGGACTACGAGAGGAAGGCCGCCAGGATTCTCCAGGCGAAGTAGGTGGTGCATATGCAGAAGGTATATACGAAAATTGATTCGATCGCAGGAAACGTCATTTCGGTACGCGCCGACGGTGTTCGCAATGGAGACCTGGCCGTGGTTACTTCACGACATGGTGAATCGCTCGCCAACGTCATCAAACTCAACGGAAAGGAAGTTTCCCTACAGGTGTTCGCTGGCGCGAGGGGTGTCTCCACCGGAGACAAGGTGCGGTTCCTTGGATATCCGATGAGGGTTTCCTATAGTGAAGATCTCCTCGGTAGGGTGTTCACCGGTTCCGGAAAACCTAGGGACAATGGACCCGAACTCACCGAGAACCTTATCGAGATCGGTGGTCCTGCGGTGAATCCCGCCATGCGCATCATTCCCCGCAATATGATCCGTACCGGACTTCCGATGATCGATGTGTTCAATACATTGGTTGAATCGCAGAAGCTGCCCATATTCTCCGTTTCAGGAGAACCCTACAACGAGGTGTTGGCGAGAATCGCCATGCAGGCCGAAGTCGATCTCATCATCCTCGGCGGAATGGGTCTCAAGTACGACGATTACCTCTATTTCCGGGATACCTTGGAAAAGAGTGGAGCCATGAGCAGGACCATTTTCTTCGTGCATACCGCTAGTGATCCTACCGTGGAATGCCTGCTGGTTCCCGACATTTCGCTTGCGGTTGCCGAGAAGTTTGCCCTGGATGGCAAGAAGGTGCTGGTGCTGTTGACCGATATGACCAACTTCGCCGATGCCATGAAGGAGATCGCCATCACCATGGAGCAGGTTCCTTCGAACAGAGGGTATCCAGGCGACCTCTACAGTTCCCTCGCTGCGAGGTATGAGAAGGCGGTCGACTTCGAGGGAGCCGGTTCGCTTACGATCCTCGCGGTCACCACGATGCCTGGCGACGATGTGACCCATCCGGTACCCGACAACACCGGGTATATCACTGAGGGACAGTATTACCTGAAGAACAGCAGGATCGAACCCTTCGGTTCCCTGTCGCGTCTCAAACAACAGGTGAACAAGGATACCAGGGATGACCACCGTGCCCTTATGGACGGTATGATCAAGTTGTATGCATCGTACAAGGAGTCCATGGAGAAGAAGTCGATGGGATTCCAAATGTCCGAGTGGGACGACAAATTGCTGAAATACGGTGATTTGTTCGAAAGCCGTTTGATGGACCTTTCGGTGAATATTCCCTTGGAGGAAGCGTTGGATCTCGGATGGGAGATTCTTGCCGAGTGTTTCGAGCCCAAGGAGACGGGAATGCGTTCTGAACTTGTGCTCGCCCACTGGCCCAAATAGGAGAACCCGATGGCTGCCGTCAAGTTGACGAAGAACGAACAAAAGAAGCAAAAGGATCAACTCAAACAGTTCCAACGCTATCTGCCTACATTGCAGTTGAAGAAGCAACAATTGCAGATGGTGATCCGTCAGATAGAGCAAGAGGTGCGTTCGCTGCAACGTGAACAAAAGAAGATTGTGGATGCATTGCAATCGTGGGTAGCCGTGTTCCATGAAAACCAGTTTTTCGGTGAAGGAAGGGGCTTGGAACATCTGCTGCTTGTCGACAAGGTGATGAAATCCAAGGGGAACATCGCTGGAGTGGCGATTCCGGTTTTCAAGGAATTGACTTTCCAAACCATCGATTACGAATTGGACGAATACCCCCTTTGGATCGACAAGGGAATTGCCTCGTTGAAGGAAATAGCCCGTTATGATGCGATGATCGCCACTTTGGAAAAGCAGATCGAACTGCTTGCAAGGGAGTTGCGGGTCACCAGCCAGAGGGTGAATCTTTTCGAAAAGGTGAAGATCCCCGAGACGAAGGAAAATATTCGGAAGATCGGCATCTACTTGGGTGACCAGCAAACCGCGGCTGTGGTTCGCGGCAAGATCGCCAAGAAGAAATTGGAAAGGAACATAGGGGAGGGTGTGGCATGATCGTACCGATGAAACGGGTATCGCTGATCGTCCTTGCCTATGAGAAGCGAAGTGCGCTCAAGGCGTTGAGGAAGGCTGGTATCGTCCATGTCGATGAGATTCCGGTGAAGAATGAACGCTTGGAGGATCTTGAAAAAGCCCGTCAGAGAATGGAAAAGGCCATGTCCCAATTGCGTGAACTACGCGATCACGAAGGGAACGGCAAAAAGACCGAACTGCCGATGATCGATGTGGACAGTACCGATGATGAGGATTTCTCCGATATCCACGCGAGGGTGCTATGGTTGATTGACCAGAAGAATGATTTGGAGGAACAGCGGCAGAAGACCATCATCGAACGCGATAGGTTGGCCGAATGGGGAGATTTCTCGCCCAAGGATATCCAAGAGCTTCATAGGATGGGAATAGACCTCAACTTCTACCGTTTGGGGAAGAAGGAGATCGCCCGGATTCCAAAAGAGATCGCGTTTGTGAAACTTTCCGAAGTTGGGAAGAGTCTTTTGATCGCCACGATTGGAAAGGTCTTGCCCGAAGAGGTCGTTGCCCGCAATTTGACGTTGGGTGAGGCTTCGTTGTCCGAACTGGAACGTTCGATCGAGTCCATTACCGATCGTGTGGTCCAGATACGTACGGAACTGCTGGAGTTGTCGGGGTATCTCGATTGTTACACACGACAACTTGCTGTGATCGGACAGGAACTGAGATTCGAAACGATCCAATCCTCGATGGGTGAGGACGATACGGTTTCATGGCTCTCCGGCTATATGCCGGCCGAACAGGTGGATGGATTCAAGGAACTCGCTGCAACCCACAAGTGGGCCTATGCCCTTGACGATCCTTCGGAAGAGGAGAATCCTCCCACGAAGGTGAAGAATAGGCGATGGATTTCCATCATCGGACCAGTTTTCGATATTTTGGGAACTGTTCCCGGGTATCGCGAATACGACATCAGCATGTGGTTCTTGATGTTCTTCTCACTCTTCTTCGCGATGATTGTCGGTGATGGTGCGTATGGCTTGATTTTCCTCATCACCGCGATTCTGATCCATAGTAGGATGAAGAAGGCCACCAATGCGGTGGTACTCCTGTATGTGCTCAGCACTGCGAGCATCGTTTGGGGAGCCCTCACCGGCACTTGGTTCGGTAGCAAGGCGATTCTGGAAGCGGTACCGTTCTTGCGCATGTTGGTGGTTCCCAGGATCGCGAACTATCCCGAACTGTTCGGTTTGGAAGCGACCACCACCCAGAATATGGTGATGCAATTCTGTTTTGTCGTGGGTACTTTGCAGCTCAGTCTCGCGTGCGCCATGAACATCCATCGCAAGGTGGGAAAGCGCGATCTCAGCGCGGTCGCCGATATCGGTTGGTTGTTGATGATCGATGCGCTCTACTTCCTGGTGTTGATGTTGGTGATCAACGCAGCTGTCGATGTGGCTTTGGTTGGTACGATCGTAGGTGTGGGATTCCTGCTTGTGGTGCTGTTCGGTGCGCAAGGTCCCGGTATTCCCTTCCTCAAGGGACTCGCCGGTGGGGCAGCGAACCTGTTCACCACATTCCTCAATTCGATCAGCGCGTTTTCAAATATCATCAGCTATATCCGTCTCTTTGCGGTCGGTATGGCTTCCTTGGCAATTGCCCAAAGTTTCAACAATATGGCGAGTGGGTTGTTGCAGGGATTCGCGTTGCCGGCAGGGATACTGGTACTGGTGGTGGGACATGGTCTGAATCTGATCATGGCTCTCCTTTCGGTCGTAGTCCATGGAGTAAGACTGAATTTGTTGGAATTTTCCGGTCAACTGGGAATGGAGTGGACCGGTTATACGTATGATCCGTTCAGAGAAACGGTTGAAACTTCATCACAGACGTTGTAGAAGAACAACGACAAGGAGCTTGGTATGAATATTGGAATGATCGGAATGGCCGCTGCACTCGGGTTGTCTGCGTTGGGATCGGCACTCGGTACAGGTGCGGCTTCGCTTTCGGCAGTTGGTGGATGGAAGAAGTGTTATGCCAATGGCAAGCCCGCCCCGTTCATCATGGTTGCCTTCAGTGGAGCTCCACTTACGCAGACCATCTATGGATTTTTGCTGATGAACTTCATCAGTGCCGCGGCAGCGGCCGGACAGGATGCCTTGCTGCTCCTGGCAGCCGGTGTCTTCGGTGGTTTGGCGATTGGGTTGTCGGCTTGGATGCAGGGAAGAGCTGCCGCAGCGGCTTCCGATGCACTTGCCGAGACGGGTAAGGGAACAGCCAACTACTTCATCGTGATCGGTATCGTGGAAACCGTCGCATTGTTCACATTGGTGTTCCTGTTGCTGCTTCTCCAGTAGTAGTCGTACTCTCATCCATACCTGAAGGGCTTGTCGTACGAACATGATGTGCGGCAGGCCCGATTTTCGTTTCCATCTTTTCCTTATGGGACAAATCGTGTAAACTGATGTTAAGTAGAAAGGCAAATCGATGAATAGAAGAAGTACCAAAGATATCCATGTTGGAGCGCTCCATATCGGCAGCAACCATCCGATCGCCATCCAAACGATGTGGTCGGAACCGCTTCCCGCGAAAGGTGACGAACAAGGATTCGAACGGTTGATGACCGCCTTGAGAACCTATGCGACCATGGGATGTTCACTGATCCGCTTCTCCTATCCCGATTCCGAGGGAAGAGAGGTGTTTGCCCGTGTGTGCGCGGAATCTCCGCTGCCTGTGGTTGCCGATATCCACTTCGATTGGAAATTGGCGATGGAGGCGCTTCAATGCGGCGCGGCGAAGATCAGGATAAATCCCGGCAACATCGGTGCCAAATGGAAGGTGAAGGAAGTGGTGGATGCCGCCCTTGATCATGATGCGGCCATCAGGATAGGACTGAACGGTGGTTCGCTGCCGATGAAGCTCAGGCAAGCCGACCATGCGAAGGGAATGGTCGATACCGCGATGGACTATCTCGAGTGGTTCGAATCATGGAATTTCACCAACACGGTGGTATCGTTGAAGGATACTGATGTGGAAGCGACCTATCGGGCGAATCATGATATAGCGGCGATGATGGATTATCCGCTTCACCTCGGGGTGACCGAAGCCGGGGATGTGATAAGTGCGGTCGCGAGAAGCACCTGGGTGCTGGGACGACTGCTTTCCGAGGGTATCGGTGATACGATGCGGATTTCGATCACCGACGACAACGTGTATGAATTGGCCGCAGCTCGGGAGATCATGAGGACGATAGGTCTTGAGACGAATGGTATCAGGCTTGTTTCCTGTCCAAGATGTGGTCGGGCTTCCTTCGACTCACAAGGATTTCTGAAGAAGATACGCAATCGGTTGCTTGAATTCGACGCTCCACTGACTGTGGCGATCATGGGTTGTCAAGTGAATGGACCCGGGGAAGCAGCCCATGCCGATATCGCGATCACCGGAATCGGCAATCGTGTCTACCTCTATGAAAAGGGTGTGTTGATCAGGGAGATTGCAGCCGATAGTGCCGAAGAGGTGCTGCTGACCAGGATAGGAGAACTTTCGCATGCGCAATAGATTGGTCATCAGGGGAGCAAGGGAACACAATCTCAAGAACATCGACATCGAATTGGAGAAGGACAAGCTCATCGTAATAAGTGGTATCAGCGGCTCGGGCAAATCGTCGCTTGCATTCGATACGATATTCGCCGAAGGACAACGTCGGTATGTGGAATCCTTGAGCGCGTATGCGCGACAATTCCTCGGAAGGTTGGAGAAACCCGATGTCGATTATATCGAAGGTTTGTCGCCTGCGATCGCCATCGAACAGAAGACCACACACAACAACCCGAGATCGATCGTGGGAACGATCACCGAGATATATGATTATTTCCGCCTCCTTTGGGCCAGGGTCGGTCTTCCCCATTGTCCACAGTGTGGTAGGGAAATTGCCGACCAATCCATAGACCAGATACTCGAGACCATCTACAGGATGGAACAGGGAAGTCGACTCATGGTCTTGGCTCCGGTGGTGTTGGGAAGGAAGGGCGAACATAGGAAGATTTTCGAAGATGCCAGGAAGGGTGGCTTCGCCAGAGTACGGGTTGACGGCACTGTGGTCGAATTGACCGATGACATTTCACTTGAGAAGCAGGTGAAGCATACGATCGAGGTGGTGATAGACAGGATTGTGTTGCGGGACGATGTGAGATCCCGTTTGGCAGAATCCCTCGAAGCGGCTTTGGAGATGACCGAAGGTCTGGTTCGCATTCTTCAGATCGATGCCGATGGCACGGAACATGAAGAGACTTTCAGTGAGAAGAACAGTTGCGTCCACTGCGGCATCAGCATTCCCGAACTTGAACCGCGGTTGTTCAGTTTCAACAATCCTTTCGGAGCCTGTCCATCCTGTCATGGTCTTGGAGAGAAGACCGAATTCGATCCCGACAAGATCATTCCCGACCGCAACAAATCCTTCAATCAAGGTGCGATCGCAAGTCAGAATCCCGATGCCACTTGGTCCCGCGTCCCCTTCGAGGCACTGGCGAAACGGTATGGGTTTACCCTCGACACTCCGTTTTCACAACTTGATGATGCGATCATCGACATCATCCTCAATGGTACGGAAGAGCGGCTGCCGATGCAATATAAAAATGAGCAGAAGCATGGCTACTATACCATGGAAAAACCGTATGCCGGTATCATTCCCGATTTGAAGCGCCGCTATTACGAAACCAATTCCATGCAGATACGAATGTGGATGGATTCATTCAGGACCAGCCATACCTGCGATGTGTGCAATGGAGCCAGACTCCGTCCCGAAGCATTGTCAGTTACTGTGGGAGGAATGGATATCGTGTCGGCAACCCGGTTGTCCGTACGTGATTCCCATCGTTTTTTCAAGAACCTAGAGCTGACGGAGACAGAGCGGGAGATTGCACGTCAAATCCTGAAGGAGATTTGCAGCAGATTGGGGTTCCTGGTTGATGTCGGTTTGGAATATCTTACCCTCGATCGTCAATCGGGCACACTCAGTGGAGGAGAAGCGCAAAGAATCCGTCTCGCCACCCAAATAGGATCCGCGCTCAGTGGTGTCATATATGTACTTGACGAACCTTCCATAGGTTTGCACCAGAGGGACAATCATCGTTTGATTGAAACGTTGAAGCGTTTGAGGGATTTGGGCAATACCTTGATCGTGGTGGAACATGATGAGGCCACCATCCGTGAATCCGATTATGTGGTCGATCTTGGTCCGGGGGCAGGTGTGCATGGAGGATATATCACGGCACAAGGGACTCCACAGGAGATAGAGAAGAATCCACAGAGCATCACGGGACGATATTTGAGTGGCAAGATACACCTTCCCATTCCTTTGGCAAGAAGGACCGGCAATGGCGATTCCATCATGATAAGGGGAGCAAGGAAGAACAATCTCAAGGGCATCGATGTTACGATTCCCCTTGGGAAGATGATCGTGATCACCGGTGTCTCCGGATCGGGAAAATCGACGCTCCTCAATGAAGTGATGTTGCCTGCATTGAAGCGGAAACTGGCGAGGCAGCATGAGGAGTTCGATGGCTACCGTGAGATTCTTGGTGCCGAGAATATCGACAAGGTGATCAATATCGACCAAAGTCCGATCGGTCGCACGCCCCGTTCCAATCCCGCCACTTATGTGGGGGCCTTCACTCCCATTCGGGCGCTTTTCTCTTCCTTGCCCGAATCGAAGGCGCGTGGATACAAACCGGGAAGATTCTCCTTCAATGTGGCCGGTGGTCGATGTGAACATTGTCAAGGAGACGGCACATTGAAGATCGAGATGCACTTCCTTCCCGATGTCTATGTCACCTGTGATGTCTGCAAAGGGAAACGGTTCAACACAGAGACATTGGCGATCCATTACAAGGGTAAGAATATCCACGATGTATTGAACATGACCATAAGTGAAGCGGCAGAGTTCTTCTCCGCCGTCCCTGCAATACGTAGAAAGGTCGAGACGTTGGAATCGGTCGGTTTGGGATACATCAAGTTGGGACAATCGGCCCTCACCCTGAGTGGAGGAGAAGCCCAAAGGGTGAAGCTGAGTCTCGAGTTGTCCAAGAAAAGCACGGGAAAGACCTTGTATGTGCTCGATGAACCCACCACCGGGCTCCATTTCGCCGATGTGAAGAAATTGATGGAGGTGTTGGACAGATTGGTGAATCAAGGGAATACCGTGATCTTGATCGAGCATAATCTCGATGTGATCAAGAGCGCCGACCATATCATCGATCTCGGTCCGGAGGGAGGCGATGCGGGTGGTCAAGTGGTGACCACCGGTACTCCGGAAGAGGTTTCCCTATGCAAGGAGTCCTACACAGGATATTATGTAGCGAAGTCGCTATATGAAAGTTCATAGGCCGTTACATGTCCTGTTGGGAGCCTTTCTCTTTGTCTTGAGCGTAGGTGCAACGCATCTGTTCGCAGTCGATGGAACGGATGCGACTTCCTTGTTGCTGCTCTCTTCCGAACTTTCCAGTTCCACTGGGGATGAATTGGTCCGCCGGGCGAAATTTCTGGGAATTCCCCAGGATGGATCCATGGAAGAGTTGCGCGATAGATTGTATGGCCATTACGGTCTGAACAGGGAAACTCCATCACCGGACACGGTTGTGGAATCTTCCGGACTGCTTGTGAAGATCCAAAGGGCCGACAGGTTGTACAGTTCGGGAGGACGACAAGGAACACTTCTGCTCGAAGGATCCACCCGCCTTGTATTTTCCAAGGATCCTGATTCCGGCGAAACGGTATTGGAAGCCGATCGAATAGTCGTGTTGTTCAACCACAAGACGATTGTTGCGATGGGGTCTGTTCGTTATGAAAGGGAAGGGGAACGCATGGAGGATTCCCTTTTTGGCAATATGCTGGCCATCCGTTGGGAAGAAGGTTCCCTATCCCTCGTGGATGGCAATACTTCCATGATCAGGGAGAATAGCGAAGAAGGGCAGGTCGAGTTCTTCACCTCGGGATCACGAGTGACCTTCACCGGCGATCCACGATCCATCGTCTTCTCCGATGGTATGGTCACCACAAACAAGGAGCAAGCCTACTTCAGCTTACGTGCAAAGCACCTGCTGCTTGTGGACGGTGGCGATTTCTTCGTTGAAAATGCCACCATTTCCTTGGGTAGGATACCGATGGTTTGGGTACCGTTCCTCTACTATCCTGGAAAGACGTTCGTATTCAATCCGGTGGTGGGGTTCGATTCCACAAGAGGTCTGTTCTTCTCCTCTTCCACAGAACTCTACGGTCGCTATCCCAAGATCGAAAAAGGGGAACAGTCGAGTTTCACCACTCTCTTGTCGGAAACTCCCGATGGCGAGCTGGTCAAGGATGGATGGGTGTATTCGCCACTCTATGACGGATATGAACCATCGAAGCTCGAATCTTGGGCGGGTGAAAGCGGCTCGTATCTCGTGTTGCTCGCCGACGCCTACCGCAACAATGGAGTGTTCGTTGGTTTGGATTCGGCAAACTCGTTCCTTTCCAAGAAGGTGAAGCTATCCGCATTCGGTGGTTTGGCTTTCGTTGGTGCCGACTCGGCGAATTTCAGCACCGTGTACGACATACCTCCACTACGTTACACCTTCAACGGAACACTCGGCATCGATACCAAGCATGTCGATGTGTCGCTGAAGATGCCGTTTCACTCGGATCCCAAGGTACTGGTGAATTACGGCAACCGTCTCACCTCATTCGCACTCGATGCCTTGACGGGCAATGCGACGTTTCCCACCACCCATCAGTCGGACATCACTCGCTACGATTGGGATTTGTCGGCCAAGATCACCATTCCCACCACTGTGCTTGCCCCGTACATCGACACACTGCGGATCGATAAGTTGGAATCCAAGGTCACCTGGAAGGCGAATACCTTGCCCGATGCTCCAGGATATTCCATCGCCTCCATGGTGATTCCCGACCTGCAGGCATATGTCGAGGGTACCTTGGTTTCGTTGGGAAAGGGGGCAAAGGAGAATTCGGATGAATTGGAGGAGTCCGATGCTCCTCCCTTCTCCATTGAAGAGCTGGGAATTGCCCCTCCCTACAAGGTTGCGTCCGCGACCAGGAAAAGTACCGCCGGAATCGACAGATCTTCGCTCTCACTGGGGTATTCGATGAGACAGCAGGTGACCGATACCGATACGATTGACAATGGTGCGGTGGTCGAATCCTCCCTGTATGCCCGGACATCGGGAGTCTTGCGATTGCAAGGCGCGATTGCTCCTTCCCTATTCACATTCGAGCAAAGGTTGGAACCTTTGGTTTCCTTCAATCGTTCCGATACTAAGGGAACCCGCAATCTTTCGCTATCATCCGTTACCAAAGCGAGCGTGGTTGCGATTGGGCTCTCCTACGACTTGCAGGCCAAGCTGTACCAGTCCTCGATGAACTGGAGTGAAACCGGTGGCGAATCCACCACCGGCGGTTGGAACGATTGGGGTGATGCGGTGACGCGCCATGAGCTTTCCTGGACTTGGGCCTTTCCAATGGGAGTGGGTAGGTTGACTCCCTCACTGGTGGCCACGCTCGCTCCTTTGCCTTACGGGTTCAAACCAAAATTGACCTATGCAATGGATAAGACGGTCGTGTCGATTACGTACCAGATCCAGGAAGACGAAACGGGAGACTTTGTGGGAAGGGATGCGGTCTTTTCATTCTCCTACAAGGATACCGATTTTGTTGAATTCTCCACAGTGGCGACGTACGACACCTCGTTGGCCAAAACGATGTCGAATCCAATGGATCCTCTTTTGCTTGCAGTCGACGGTTCGTTGCATTTGTTAGATTCTTATTTGGAAGTAACGGGGAAAGCCTCCTATGATGTGTCGGAGGAGAAGTTTTCCTCATTTTCCACTTCGGTTGCCCTGCCTTGGATAGCGACTACGCTCCAGGGCCACGGCACATTGGGGAAGATCGAGCTCACTTCATTGGATACCGAGGTTTCCCTGGACGGTTTCGAGCGAAGTTGGTGGAAGAACAGGATCCGATTGGGATTGGATGTACTCGGTTCCTACCGCCATTCTTTCGTGGACAAGTTTGCCAGCCGGTTTTCGTTGGGAATCGAGTTGGATTTCAAGATTGAACAGTTCCTCACTGTGGATATCTCGTTCACTTCGGTGAACAAGGGCTTCCATACCTATGATGGCTTTTCAGATGTGTGGGAAGATTTGTTGAGATCTTTTGACTTTTTTGGAGATGGACGCAAAAGTACACAGTTTACTATGGATTCGGTCGCTATTTCAGTCATCCACCATATGGCGGATTGGGACCTGCATTGTAAATATGGGGGAAGCGTAGTATTATCGGACATGGAATGGCAATGGAAACCGGTGTTTTCCATATTCCTGCAATGGAAGGCTATTCCCGAAATCAAGGTCGAAAGGGAATTCGATGTCGATTCCTGAAGATCACAACCATGGGAGAAGGATGAGCAGCACCATCGTATTCGAGCAGGCGTCGCAGATGCAGCGGGTGTGTGGAGTCAATGATAGGAACATTCCCTATTTGGAGTTGTTGCTCAATGGAGAATTGTTCGTTCATGGAAACAGCATCACGTATCGTGATACCACAGACAGGGACAATTCGGGCGACACCATCTTCACTGATCTCATGGTACGCCTGAAGCAACTCGCACAACACAGGGAGGACATCACCGAACCCGAGATATTCATGGAATACCAATCGTTGGTCGGAGGCAATGGCGCGGTTGGGGATCCTGACGCGAATGGGGAAATTTCCATTGGTGTGGGTGGAAAAACGGTGTTCCCCAAGAGTATCCGACAACGGGTGTACATGAAATTGATGAAGGAACAGCAACTGGTGTTCAGTATCGGTCCGGCTGGAACGGGAAAAACCTTCCTCGCAATCGCCTATGCCTTGGGAGAGGTCTTGGGTGGTAGGAAACAAAAGATTATCCTCACCCGACCGGTTGTGGAAGCCGGTGAAAGTCTCGGTTTCCTTCCAGGAGATCTTGCACAAAAGATCGGTCCCTATCTGAGACCGCTGTATGATGCGATGGAGTACCTGTTGCCGCCCGCCATCATCAAACGGTTGGAGGACAATGGAGCGGTGGAAACGGCCCCACTTGCCTACATGCGGGGAAGATCATTGAACAATGCATGTGTGATCTTGGATGAAGCCCAGAACACCACCACCGAACAGATGAAGATGTTCCTCACCCGACTGAGCGAAAATTCGGTTGCGATCGTTACCGGTGACGTGACACAGGTCGATTTGCCGAGGAACCGATTGAGCGGGCTGGTGCATGCCTCCAGAATATTGCGTGATGTGCCGGGAATAGGGTTCATCGAGTTCACTTCGGCCGATGTGGTGCGCAGCAGGATGGTGCAAAGGATTATCGACGCCTATGAAAAAGATGCACAGACCGGCTGACCGGTACGGCAAGCATCCGCTCTGGTTGCGAATATTCCTCCCGGCTTTGGCTGTGGCGATAGCGATCGGTGCGATTCTTGTCCCAATTCTGGTGGCCAACGATTCAGAGCTCCTCATTGCCGATGTGAAGGCGACCTATACCGAGGGCACCATAGCTGAATCCGACGTGGTGGCCAACGAAACGTTCTATTACATGGATGAGGCGGCCACCCGACGCAATCGGGAACTTGCCGCTGCTTCGGTTGTGCCTAGATTCAATTTGTCGCTTGTCGCTTCGGAGGAAATGCTGGAGAAGGTGGATCTTCTCTTCGATGATGGTACGGACGGATTACCTGTGGAGTTGGTACAATCCATTCGCAACCTATCGGTTGCCGAACGGGATGTGGTGCGTTCGCTGGTAGAGGAATTGATCGAAACGGTAATTTCGAACGGTGTGTTCGATCAACAGGAATTGGCCTTCGTTGCACAGAATGGCCACCAGGAGATTCTTGTGAATGGCGATACCGTTGGCAATGTCGACCATAGAAACGTCGCCATCGGGGAAGTGGTACATGCACAGTCCATCGATGCGATTCTCAATGGATACGCCGATACCTTGGAAAATCGTTACGATAGGCGGCTTTTGTCCATTGTGGTATCCGCGGTGGAGGCTTTGGTGGTTCCCAATGTGTGGTATGATCCGGTGGCCACGGCAATTGCACGTGAAGAGGCCGTCGAGGACATCCAACCGGTTATCGAGAGGGTGGAAAAGGGACAGGTCATCCTTAAGAAGGATTTCGTGATCACCAGTGAAGATATCAAGACCTTGCAGGCAATGCGTCTCGCATCGATCCAGTACTCTCCATCACAGACGATCGGAAGGATTTTCTTCATTTTGATCGTAACCGCCAGCGCCATGTATGCCTTCCATTTGGTGTTCATCCACTCCAAACGGGAACTGCAATTCTTCATGATACTGCTTTCGGGAGTTTTCATCACCGAAATGCTCACCTACATATCCTTGCGAATCGGGTTGGGAAAGGGGTTCGTTTCAGTTGATCCCTTGCTACCGGTATTCATCCTGCCGATCCTGCTCGCGCTGCTGACCAATCGCAAGAGGGCCGGTATGATCGCTGCGATCCTACTCGGTTCCTATGCCGTATTGTTGCCTACAGCCAACCAGACCACCGTGTTCTTCGTGGTGGCCGTCTCCTTCACCGGCATCTATTTCGTCCGCTATGTGTCGAGACGTGTGGATATGGTGTTCCAATGGTTCTTCGGTATAGTGGCGGCATCCTTCGTGGTGTTGTTCAACAATCTGTTCAATGGCTATGGCTTTTCCAATCTTATCAATTCGGTGGCCACGATATCCGCAAACATCTCAGTCACCTACATCATTGTGTCGCTTTGTGCCCCTTTGATCGAACTGGGACTGAATCTCCCCACTCCGTTCAGGTTGAGGGAACTCGCATTCAGTGATTCTCCTGCCTTGGTACGGCTCTCACAGACGGCGGTGGGAACCTACAACCACTCCATGATGGTTGCCGAGATGGCCTATGCCGCGGCCAAGGCCATCGATGCCGATCCCCTGCTTGCCAGGGTCGCCGGTCTCTACCACGATATCGGGAAACAGGAACATCCCGAATATTTCATAGAGAATCAAAGTGGCGACAACAAGCACAATGAACTCAAGGCCAGTCTTTCCGTGGCAATCATCAAAAGCCATGTGAAAATCGGTGTGGAGAAGGGGAGGGAGGCTCGCCTGCCTCAGGAAGTGTTGGACATCATACGTGAGCACCACGGCAACGATGTGATCGCCGTTTTCCTGAAGGAGGCGCAGGATGCGGCCAAGAGGGAGAACGAACAGCGTGAGGTGAAGCGCGAGGATTACTCCTACCACAACCAGATTCCACAAACTCCCGAATCGGCGATCATCATGCTTGCCGACAGTGTGGAGGCTGCCAGCAGAACGGTGCAGAAGCCTTCCGCCCAGAGGTATGAGAAGCTGGTGAATCAAATCGTCATGGCGAAGATCGAAAGGAAACAACTCATCGCATGCCGTCTCTCATTAAGTGATTTGGAAACCATTGCACGTGTGTTCGTACAAATTTTAACAGGAAGGTTCCACACCAGGATCGAATATCCCGAGGAGGAGAAGGGTGATGATTGAGCTCGATATTTCCTATGAGAATCCTGGGATGGAGAATAGGGCTCCGCAGGATTTCGTGCAGGCGGTGCTTGGCAAGATCTTGGCTTTGGTCGAAAAGTACGCTTGCGAGGTATCCTGTACATTTGTGTCCGATGCCACCATGAGTGGGATGAACAGTACCTACAGGGGAAAGGAAGGGAGTACCGATATCCTCTCTTTCGTCCAAACGGATGACAGCGATGGTTTTCAATTCCCCCAAATGGAGGAACAGGAGACCGAAGTGTTGGGCGATATTGTCATTTGCCTCGATGCGATGGAACACAATTGCATCGAATTCCAAGTCCCTCCCAGGGAAGAACTGGTGAGATTGTTGGTTCATGGAGTATTGCATCTGATCGGTTGGGATCATGCAACGAACGATTTGACCGAACCTATGTTGAAGAAACAAGAGGAATTGTTGAAAATAGTGATGGAGGAGTACCTTAGGTGAAGTTTGGGGAAAAATTGAGAAGTTGGTTGTCGGGAGAAGACGATCAACCTCCGCAGCGTGAAACGGAGGAGGTTGAGGAACGAAGGAGCATGATCGAGGGAATCGAGGAACTTGCCGAGACCACAGTCAAGGAGGTGATGGTTCCCAGAATAGATGTGGAGTTCGTTTCCGATGACATCACGCTCGATGAATTGCGGAATGTGATCACGGAGCAGGGGTTCTCCCGGTATCCCGTGTATACCGATACGATCGACAATGTGGTGGGCATCCTCTATGTGAAGGATGTCATCCGTTACCAGAAGGATGGGACCTTCGATGTGCGCAAGAGTATGCGCAAACCCTATTTCGTTCCCGAAACCAAACGACTCGACGAACTGTTGCGGGAATTCAAGAAACGGAGGGTCCATATCGCGGTTGCCATCGACGAGTATGGGGGGGTGTCCGGGATTGTGAGCATGGAGGATATCCTCGAGGTGATCGTAGGTGACATCCAGGACGAGTTCGACGACGACGAGGATGATGAGATCATTGAAATGGGTGAAGGCATCTACCTCTGTGACGCTCGGGCGGCGATCGACGAGGTGAACGAAAGGCTCGAACTCTCTCTTCCCGAGGATGATTTCGAAACGCTCGGAGGTTTTGTATTCGAGCAATTCGGTCGTATTCCCTTGAACCAGGAAAAGGTGACATGGGAGGGTATGGACTTCATAGTCCAGGAAATTGAAGGACATAAGATCAATCGGGTGAAAATAGTGATGAAACGCGGCTGATTCGTTGACGCTGATGGCCAATTATAGTTATATTGTTATCGATACATACCTACACATGGAGGAAATTTAGATGAAAATCGCAATCAATGGCTTCGGGCGAATTGGAAGAAATGTATTCAAGATCGCTTTTGAAGACAAGGACATCGAAATTGTCGCGATCAATGATTTGACCGATCCCAAGACGTTGGCACATTTGCTCAAGTACGATTCCACTTATGGTGTCTACTCGAAGAGCGTCAAGGCTACACAAGACGCGATTGTGGTGGATGGCAAGGAGATCAAGATCCTTTCCGTACGCAATCCCGCTGAATTGCCTTGGAAGGAGCTCGGTGTCGATATCGCGATCGAATCGACCGGTGTGTTCGCTGTCGCCGAAAGCCCCAAGGGGGGATACAAGGACCATATCAAGGCCGGTGCCAAGAAGGTCATCCTTACGGTTCCCGCCAAGGACAAGATTGACCAGACCATCGTATGTGGTGTCAACAATGAAGCTTTGGATCTCGCCAACGATGCGTTCTCCAATGCATCCTGCACCACCAACTGCCTTGCTCCCATTGCCAAGGTGCTCAACGACAGTTTCGGTATCGAACGCGGTCTCATGACCACCGTTCATGCCTATACAAACGATCAGGTTACGCTGGACATGCCCCATAAGGACCTTCGCAGGGCACGTTCCGCAGCCCTCTCCATCATTCCCACCACCACCGGTGCCGCGCGAGCCGTCTCCTTGGTAGTTCCTGCATTGGAAGGCAAGTTGAACGGTGGAGCCATGCGTGTTCCCGTACCAACAGGTTCGATTGTCGACCTCACTGTCTTGTTGGAGAAGGATTGTACCGTTGAGGAGCTCAATGCCGCTGTCAAGGCTGCCGCCGAAGGCCCGATGAAGGGAATTCTCGAATATACCGAAGATCCGATCGTTTCCAGCGATATCAAGGGAAACAGCCATTCATCGATCTTCGATTCTGCCCTCACCATGAAGATGGGTCCGAAGTTCTTCAAGATCATGTCATGGTATGACAATGAGATGGGTTATTCGAACCGTGTGGTCGATCTCGCCAAGATGTTGATGGCGTAACCGACATTCCCATGAATTTTACTTCTGATGCGCGCCTCACGGTGCGCATCAGCCGTAGATGAGGAGTTATCATGAAATTGCAAACAGTAAAGGACATCGACCTGAAGGGAAAGAGGGTCGTGATCAGAGTCGATTTCAACGTACCGTTGAAGGATGGTGTGGTTACCGACGACACCAGAATACGCAGTGCCTTGCCCACCGTCCAATACATTCTTGAACAAGAGGGTACCTCACTTGTAGTGATGAGCCATTTCGGTAGACCGAAGGGTAAAAAGGACATGGCGTTCAGCATGGGACCGATCGCGAAGCGATTCGAAGAGCTGCTTGGGCGTCCTGTGAAACTTGCCACCGATGTGGTAGGTGACGAAGTGAAGCGTGATGTCGAATCCCTCAAGGCGGGAGAAGTCCTGCTTCTCGAGAACGTCAGATTCTACAAGGAGGAGGAGGCGAATGACGAAGGCTACGCGAAGACCTTGGCAAGCTATGGCGATGTATACGTGAACGATGCCTTCGGGACTGCCCACAGGGCCCATGCCTCCACCGAGGGAGTAGCCCATTTTCTTCCCTCTGCCGCCGGTTTTCTCATTGAAAAGGAGGTGAAGTTCTTTGCTCCTCTTCTTGAAAATCCGGAAAAGCCGTTTGTTGCCGTCATCGGAGGATCCAAAGTTTCATCCAAGATCAGTGTACTTGAATCCTTGTCCGCCAATTGCGACGCGATCGTGATCGGCGGTGGAATGGCCTATACCTTCTTGAAAGTGCAGGGCCATGCCATCGGCAAATCCCTGCTCGAGGAAGATTATATCGAAGTTGCCAAATCCTTTTTGGAGAACGCCGAAAGCAAGGGCGTGAGGGTGATCCTTCCTGTCGATCATGTCTGTGCCTCGGAATTCAATGAACATGCCACAGCGGTAGCGATCGACTCGGTCGAGATTCCTGAAGGTATGATCGGAATGGATGTCGGTCCGAAGACGCTGGCATTGGTGGAGAAAGAGCTCAAGGCTGCCAAGTCGATTGTCTGGAACGGTCCGATGGGAGTCTTCGAATTCGATTCATTTGCGGAGGGAACCAAGGCTGTGGCGCAGATGGTCGCCGATTGTGAGGGTACCACTGTGGTCGGTGGCGGCGATTCGGTCGCTGCTGTGAACAAATTCGGTTTCGCCGACAAGATCGACCATGTGTCAACCGGAGGCGGAGCTTCACTGGAATTCCTCGAGGGTAAGGTATTGCCCGGTATCAAGGCATTGGAGAAATAGCAATGAGAAATGTGTGTATCGCGGGAAATTGGAAGATGAACATGACCCCTTCGGAAGGGGCTATATTCGCCAAGGAGTTGTCCGAAGCAGTCAAGGATGCTTCGGTAAGGGTTGTGGTTGCACCACCGTTCGTGACCATCGGTCCCGTAGCGGAGGCTTTGAAGGGAACCCCGATTGAAGTCGCTGCACAGAACATGTCGGACCAGACGGGTGGAGCGTATACTGGAGAGGTCGCACCGGCGATGCTCAAGGAGCTTGGTGTCACTGTGGTGATCCTCGGTCACTCCGAGAGAAGGGCCTATTACTGCGAGTCGGATGAATTCATCAACCGCAAGGTGAAGCTTGCGATCGATCAGGACCTCGATGTCATCCTTTGCGTAGGCGAGACCCTTGAGGAACGTGAATCGGGCAAGCTCGAAGAGGTACTGGAACGGCAGGTCGTCGAAGGGTTGAAGGATGTCGCTTCCGAATCGATGTCGAAAGTGATCATAGCCTATGAACCGGTATGGGCAATTGGAACGGGTAAAACCGCCACACCGGACGATGCGAATGCAGCCCATGAATTCATTCGTGGCCGGATTGCCAAACTCTACGGCAAAAGTGTTGCAGAATCGTTGATAATACAGTATGGTGGATCAGTGAAACCATCGAATGTGAAGGACCTCATGGCCATGGAACATATCGATGGCGCACTTGTGGGTGGAGCTTCCCTATCTGTGGAGCAGTTCGCTCCCATCGTGCGGTACAACAAGTAAATTATCTGGAGTTCACAATGGGTGTTATCAGCATTATTCTACTGATTCTTTTCGTTCTCGCCAGTTTGTTGCTCATCTTCATGGTCGCGATCCAGAGTGAAGGCGGTTCCGGTCTTGGAGGCATTTTCGGCGGGGGAAGCGATTCTTCCTTCGGAGGCCAGACAAGCAAGGTTCTGAACAAGTTCACAGCGATTCTCGGCGCATCGTTTCTTGTGCTGGCAATACTTTTGGCTGTGATCAACAAATCGCCGTCGGACACTTCACTGCTCGATTCCGTGCAAGTGGATCAAGTCCAACAAGCCGAGGATTGGTGGAACACCACCACCGCTGAATAATTTGTACACGGTGGTTCGTATTTGAATCAAGGCACTCGACCGCATGTTTACTCTGCGGTCGTTGCCGTTTGACTGGGATGATTATGAAAGTATGCGTATTGTACAGCGACATCGGATCTTCCTCGATGTGCAGGGATTTGGCCCTCGGACTATCCGAAGGCATACAAACGCAGGGGCACGATGTCGATCTGGTCGACATGCAGCGTGATGCGGGAAAAATCATCTCATACTACGACTATATCGCTGTCGGAACAGTTGCCACCGGTTTGTGGGGAGGCAAGATTCCCGCCAAGGTCGGGGAATTCCTCAAACAGTGCGGCACCATCAGCGGCAAGCGATGTTTCGCGTTTATCGGGAAAAGGGGAATACGACAAGGCAAGACACTTCAGGCGCTCATGCGTGTGATGGAAAGCCAGGGCATGTATCTCACCTTCTCCGATGTACTTTCCAATCGTCCGTATGCCAAGGAAGTGGGAAAACGGTTGGTTATCTCGTAATTCAGGAGTCGATTCCATGGGTAAAAAACTACTTCTCGTACTATTCTCACTCATATTACTACCAGCGGTCATCTTCTCTGCGGACATGATCAGTCAGCCTGCGGCAACTGTGAACCTCATTCGCAATACCGTCATCTCCGTTCAAAGTCTCGAACAGAAGGTTGCCGATTATCGGGCCGAGACTGTTGCCGCGGGCGGAAAGGCCGAATCGGTACAACCGCTAGAAGTGCTCGATGTGATGATCAACGATGAATTGGTGCTGCAGGGTGCCGAGCGTGACGGATATATGGTCACCGATGCCCAAGTGGAACAATTGATCCGTCAACAACGCACATCAGTTGAACAACAGGTGGGCCGTCAGATTACCGATGCCCAGTTCGAAACCGTGATTAGGAACAATTATGGGATCGGGATGGACGAATTCAAAAAGAGTGTGAAGGAATCCACCATTGTCGACAGATACGTACGTGGAAAGATGGGTGCTGTCGTGGATTCGTATCAGGAACCGACCGATGCGCAGGTGATGGAATTCTTCAGGGCGAACCGTTCGGCATTCATGAATCCCGAGCTGGTACGTCTCAGTCATATCTTCATGCCTTTCACCGACGAGGACAAGGCAAGTGTGAAGAAGCAGATGGACCAGTTGGCACGTTGGTTGCGATACAACACCTATACGTTCGAGGAGTTGGTTCCCAAATATTCCAAGGATACCGAGTCTGCGGGAAAAGGTGGCGACATTGGTTGGTTGGCCTTCGATGATGAAGAGATGAGGGCCTATCTGGGTGCTTCTTTCTTCGATTCCGTGTTCGAGCTTCCCCTCGGCAAACCTTCAGGTGTACTCGAATCGGCAGGAGGGTACCATATAGTCAAGGTGACCATCCATACCGATCCCAAGCTTCTCGGTATCGACGATCCCATCAATCCCGAATCCAATGTCACCGTACGACAATATATTCGACAGACACTCGTCTCACGGAGTCAACAGGCGGCGTATCTTTCGGCGATTGAACAGTTGGTGAAACAGTTGCGCGATGAGGCTATGGTCGAGATCCTGTATTCGGAGGAGTCCAATTGAAGAGTCGTCATCTGGGTAGGGAATTGGCACTATCGACCCTGTACGCCCTCGATTTCAATGGTGAACTGCAACAGGGACTTGGTTTTGTCGATTTCCCAACCCTCAGTGATGAGGAGCGTGAGCAGCTTGATCCTGAAACCACGCTCTTCGCCCGATTTCTCATCACAGGCACACTCGACCATTTGGAAGAGATCGACGGTTGGATTTCCCGTTTTTCCATCAATAGACCTATCGACAAGATCGATCGTATCGATCGCAATATTCTGCGGCTCAGTGTGTTTTCACTGCTCTATGTGCGTGATATCCACACGAATGTGGTGATCACCGAAGCTGTGAGGCTTTCACAGGAATACAGTCGGGAGGTGAACTACAAGTTCATCAATGGAATGTTGGATTCCATGCGGAAGGAAATGAATGATCACATTGAAAAGTCCTGAACAGATCAAGGGGATTGAAGCATCCTGCCGTTTACTGGCCCGTTTGCACGATTCCCTCGGGTCGTTCATTGAAGCGGGTATGACCACCAGGGAAATCGATTCCTATTGTTATGATTTCATTGTTTCCCATAAGGGACGTCCTGCGTTCTTGAACTACATGGGGTTTCCCGCAACCGCTTGCGTTTCGGTGAATGAAGAGGTCATCCATGGCATTCCAGGCGACAGAATCGTCAACAATGGTGATCTGGTGAGTATAGATCTTGGGATAGACCTCAATGGATACTTTAGTGATGCGGCACGGACTTTCTTGGTTGGAGGATCCTCAACCCCTGAGAATGAATTGCTTGTGAAAGTGACAAGGGAATGTCTGGAATTGGGAATTGAAGGCGCGAAACGTCCCAATGCCCGAATCCACGACATCTCGGCACCGATCTACAAGCATGCCGACAAGCATGGTTTTGGTGTGGTCCGCGACTACTGTGGCCATGGAGTGGGTCTTGCTCTGCATGAGGAGCCCCAGGTACCCAATTATGTGAGCGGCAGATCTCCGAACCCGAGACTTCGTCCAGGAATGGTGTTGGCGATCGAACCCATGATCAATCTTGGCACTAAGAATATCAGGAACCTTGAGGATGGTTGGACTGTGGTGACTGCAGATGGCAAACCTTCAGCACACTTCGAACATACGATCGCAATTACCGAAGATGGTGTAAAGATATTGACCGTAGACGAATGAACATATAGGGTGGGGTATGAAGAAAGAATTCATCAGTCCGGAAATGCTTAGGGATGCCGCGCTCAAACTCGCACACAAAATGCATACCGAGGACGGTTTCGTTCCCGATATCATCTATGTGTCGCTCCGGGGTGGAGCCTACATGGGCAACGTGTTCAGCGAATACTACAAGCTAGTCCGCAAACAGGCCGGAGACCGCCCGGTATTCTATGCAGCGGTGGTGGCACGGTCCTATGAGAATATGAAACTCGAATCCGAGGTCCGCATCGATGGATGGACCTACTCACCAGAGTATCTGCGCACCGGTGACAAAATCCTTATAGTTGACGATATCTTCGATACCGGAAAGACGGTGAACGCATTGGTGAGTGTGATGCTCTCAAAGGGAATTCCCCGTTCCGACATAAAGGTTGCCGTCTTCGATTACAAGATACCCAAATACAAGGATGTCCCACGTCTTCCCATCCAACCCGACTACTACTGTCGCAAGCATGTGTTGGAATCGGAGGCGGATGAAACCTGGATCCACTATATGAACCATGAATTCATCGGATTGACCAGTGAGGAAATCGACCAACAATACACCGATGAAGAGGTGAGGAACATACTCCACGAAGTGCGTTGCGATTGAAGCATATCCATCGAGGATGGATTGGAAAAGGCGGTACCGAAAAAGGTCCGTCTTTTTTTGTGGCATTCCTATATAAAGTAGACATTACAGGCAGGTCTCATGAAAATATTTGATGTAAAAAGAAATATGTGATGTTATCATCATGAAAAATATTGATGGTCAAGGGGGGAAGCATGAGAAGGGATCCGCTGAAGATGGTTGAGGAGGATTTCGGTAGATTGGTGCTGAATGATCCAAAAGTACGGAATGCGTATCTGATGGTTCATGCTCCTTCTGCGAATATCCACTTGAATATCGCCAAGGGTAGCACCGGAGATTACCCTGCCACACCGGATCAACCGAACTACATGGCGAGTGTAGGCAAGATCTTCACTGCAACGGTGATCGCCCTACTGGTGGAGAAGCAAAAACTTTCTTTCGATGATCGCATCGTAGACTATTTGGACAAGGATCTGTTGGATTCACTGCATGTATATGAAGGAAAGGATTATACCGATCAGATAACCATCAGACACCTACTCAAGCAGACCTCGGGATTGTTCGACAACTTTTGGCCCTTGTTGGAGAAACTGCTGGAGGACGAAACCTTTCACTTGAGTCCTAGAGAAGCGGTGATATGGGGGAAGGAACATCTTCAATCAACCGCACCGCCAGGAAAAAAAGTAGCGTATACAGATACCAACTACCATCTTCTTGGTCTGATGGCACAATCCATCACAGGAAAGCAATTCCATGAATTGCTTCATGATATGGTGTTTCAGCCACTACAGATGCAACATTCATATATGTTGCAGTTCAGTGAACCTCTTGTGGCCAACGCGGTGCCGACAGCAGTATTCTCGATGAACGGAAAAATTCTCAACGGATTGAAAAACTATGGTTCACTTGATTTCTCCGGCGGAGGAGTGGTGGCTCCTTTTGAAGATTTGTTGAAATTCATGCAAGCTCTTACCACAGGAACACTCATCTCTTCGGATACCCTCGAACTGATGATACGGGATTCCGACAAGCTGTATCCTGGGATGGATTACGGATATGGCATATGGAAGTTGAGACCAATTCCCCTTTTGCTTCCCAAATCGTATTACTGCTGGGGCTGTGTTGGAGCGACCGGGGCGTTCATGTTCTACCATCCTGCTTTGGATACCTATTTGATTGGCAACTTCAACGATGAATCATATAAAATGAAGGCAGTGCGATTCATGATGCAGGTGATAAAGAGAATAATGAAATAAGCACCAAGGAACATATCCCTGATGCCCATTTTCTCAACAGTGAAGGTTCAACAAATTACCAACCATTACCAAAATGAACAGGTTCCGAAATGACGATCCTTTACTCACTGAAATGGGCTTCAACGGCAATATTTGAATTCACATCGACCGTTGTGGTATTGGTGTAGACAGTCTTGAGGAGAACCCATTCCCTCTCTGACGTTTGACCATACAACACCATTTTGACGAATGTCATTCCCGGAGCGGGAGTGCAGGTTATGGAGACGGTGGTTCCTTGGGCATACGTACCACCAGCGGGAGACAATGTCACCGTGCCTTCGCATTCGGTGGTGGTGTCCAGCAAGTATTTGGTCGGACTCACATAATACGTGGGAACGGATTCTTCAAAGTAGACATCGACGGACACATCCCTCGCACTCCGGTCCATACGTACGTTCACTGGAGATGTACTGTGGTCTGTAGTACTGCCATCATGGTTCTCCACCATTTTCATGAGACTCCATCCCGCTGCGGGAACCGCACTTACCGAGACGGCTTCATCGAAAGAATACGGTCCATGCTTCCCCGGTGCCGGGTTTGTTGTACCTTCTCCCTGTTTGATCGTTACGGTAAGCCAATATTTGGCGAAGTACCATTCACATCCCACGATCAAAAGGAGAAGTAGAAAAATTGAAACAACTACAATCGTACGTTTTCCAGATCCATTCTGCATACCAGACCTCCCATTATGAAGACAGATCAAGCGAAGATTAATCGAAAACGGTCTCAAGATTGCTGAGACACAACATCGTGTCGTTGGTTTCGGAAACTTGAGGATATAGTATCACACGTGATGGGTGGCACAATAGTAAAAACGGATAAAAATAACAATATTATTACAAAATAATACCAATATATCAGCAAGAAACATGGTATTTATAAATTATATTAATGAACTATATGATCATATTTGAATAATTATAGGCCAAAATACCCTTCAAATAGCCTGGAAGGGTATTTCAATGAATGATTAAGTAGCCTATCAGGGGAAATCAAACTCGATGATTCCATTGTCCTTGGTTCCCACATAGTGCTTACCGCCCACAGTGGTGAGGAAACTGTAGATCTCCACATTCACCAGATCGCTGGGGAAATCATCCGATACGTCGGTAAAGCTCCCATCGGTGGTGGTGATCTTGTAGATGTTCTTCGCAGCCCCCTGGACATACATATCGTCACCATTGCGCAAGACCGCCAGAGTCCTGAAGGACATGTTGGTGTCGGGAAGGGGAAGGGTTTCCGCTCCCTTGGTGAGCGAGGCGATATCAGATCCGTAATAGATGTCGCCATCGTTGGTGATGAACACGAAATTGCCTGCAGTATCTTCATGCATAGCCACAAAGAGGGACTCAACAGTTGTATTGATGGACAGCGAACCACCATCGTACAGTTTGTGTTGGTATGTGTAGGTTTCGGTGCCGGCGTCGTAGGAGAATCCACTCACGAGGAAGATGGAGGAGGAGATCGCCAGAAGCTGTGCCTCATCATATGCAAATGCGGAAGCAAGCATGTCAGTATCGCTTGCATTGAACGCTTCGGAAGTATTGACCACCTTGAAGGTGCCTCCATCGTCGATCAGCATGAGATCGGCCGATGGTGCCATGCGGATGATCCTGTAGGAATCGTCGTAATCGGAGGCAGTGTAGGGGAGAGATGAAGCATCGTACTTGAACAATAGGTTTTGCTCTCCCTCGTTGGCTGTGGTGGCGAAATACAGGTCATTGCCATTTGAGGAAATGTGGTCCTTGTTGATGGTCTTTGGAGCATCGACGATCACTGCAAGATCCGTTGAGGGATGTATGAGACGTGTCCATTGGCGGGTTGCGGGATCATAGGATTGGAGGCCTTCGTTGTAGGTGTGCGCGAGGAGTGTGCCGCCGGCATCCTCGGTGGCCAAGGTGACCGCACCAACATCAACCTTTTCCACCGATTCACTGATGCGAATGAATACTCCACTGTTTTCGGTATTGCAACCGACCACAAGCAGCGAGATGGTGAGTATGACGGACAATGATATTCGTTTCATGATTCCTCCTAATTGCTGCGGTAGGTCACCGAGAGGGTGATCGGCATAAAGCCTGCGATGGTGGTGTCGTTGGGGTAGGTATGGGCATTGCCGTAGATCTCTGGAATCACTTGCAGTCCCGTTCCGATCGTGATACCCCAATCTTCCCTGAAATACCAACTGATGCCCGCTTCAAAGGTGGAAAGCAAGCTGAGGAAGCTGGTGTCCACCAGAGAGTTGTAGGAGTTGTAGGCGAACCCGAGACCTATGCTCAACGGGAGTTCGAACGTACCCTGCAGAGGTATCCATGTGAGTTTCGCTTGGAAGGGCACACTGGTGAAGAGGTCCCCCCCTATATCATAGGAGAACAGATATCCGAGTTCTCCACCGAGTGCAAGGGTGTTGTTGAGGAATCCCTGATATCTGATCGAACCGTACCCACCGACCTTCATCCTCATTTCATCGAATGAGAGAAATGTATCGGATTGATCGGGTCTGAAGAAGAATGCGGGCACCACAGGTCCTGCCCTGAAGGTGAACATCTGGCTACCCATGCCATACTGACTGGAAGACGAAGTGGATTCGGTATCTTGAGCCAAAAGCAGACCTGGCAAACAGATGGCAAACAACACAAACAAAAGGATTTTCTTCATCGCACCTTCATCTCCTCATTCGATCTAGGTATGTGGTGCAATCATATCCTATCGTGTGGTTTTTGAAAACCGGTAGCTGACTGTACACATGATCGACGATATCTGGTATAAGAAGGGAAGTGGGTTCGTCGCCACGCAAGGAGATCCATATGTTGCTATTGTCAGGAAAAGAAGTTGCCGCAGCGGTTCGTGAAGAGGTGAGGGATGCGACTGTTGAATTCACCACGAGAACCGGAAGGAAACCGTGTCTGGCGGTTGTACTGGTAGGTGACGACCCTGCAAGCGCCACGTATGTGGCAAGCAAGGGAAAAGCGTGCGGTGAAGTGGGGTTCGACCACAAGGATTTCCGTCTTGTCGAACAGACCGAAGAAAATGAACTGCTCGGACTGATCCATCGATTGAATGAAGATTCCACTGTGGATGGAATATTGGTGCAATTGCCGCTTCCCCCACATTTGCAGGAAAAGTCCATTATCCACGCCATTCGTCCCGACAAGGATGTGGATGGATTGCATCCCGCCAATGTGGGGAGGCTGTTGCTTGGGGATCCCCAATTTGTCGCATGCACGCCTGCCGGCATCATGAGGATACTCGACCATTACCACATAGATACGGTCGGTAGACACGCGGTGATCGTAGGGAGAAGCAATATCGTGGGTAAACCGATTGCATCGCTGCTTATGCAGAAGGGACGCGATGCCACGGTGACCATATGCCATAGCCGCACCAAGAATTTGGCGGAACAGACGAAACAAGCCGATCTTTTGATCGCAGCGATAGGAAAGCCCGAAGCCATTGGATCCGATATGGTGAAACCAGGCGTGGTGGTCATCGATGTGGGAATAAACCGGGTTCCCGATGAAACAAGGAAGAGGGGGTACCGTATTGTGGGGGATGTGGACTATGATGCGGTGGCACCTTTGAGTTCGGCTATCACACCGGTTCCGGGAGGCATCGGTCCCATGACCATAGCCATGCTCATGGAGAATACCCTGAGGGCCGCCCAAATTCACGGATAGGAGAAGCATCATACCAATGAAACACCATACCCTCTATTGGATGGAAACCTACGGTTGTCAGATGAACACCGCCGAATCCAATGCATTGGAGGCTGCCTTGCAGTTGGCCGGCATGAAACCGGCCAAGACGGCCGAAGAGGCCGATTGTGCCATACTCAACACCTGCAGCGTGCGGAAAACCGCCGAGAACCGCATATGGGGAAGAATAGGTTACTTCCAACATCTCAAGCAATCGCAGGATCTGACTCTCGTCATCACCGGTTGCATGGCCGAACGACTGGGGGAAGATTTTCTGAAGGATGCTCCCGCAGTCGACCATGTGATGGGAACCAACGACAAACAAAGGATAGCGGCCCTTCTCTCCGGTGGAAGTGACGAGAGGGAATCTGCCTACACGTTCACCGAAAGCTACCATAAGGAAGGTGAGGTGAAATCGTATGTGCCGATCATGAATGGCTGCAACAACTTCTGTGCCTATTGCATCGTACCGTATGTGAGGGGAAGGGAAGTGTCGCGTGATCCACAATCCATATATGATGAAATCGCTCGTCTTGAGGATAAAGGGGTGAAGGAGATCACCCTGCTTGGACAGAATGTGAATTCCTATTCGGCCGTATCGGATGGAACCGTTGTCCATTTCCCAGAGTTGCTTTCAGAAATATCCAATCGTGTATCCTCCATCGAATGGATTCGGTTCGAGAGTCCGCACCCCAAGGATTTCTCCAGGAACCTCATCGAAGTGATCGCACGGGAGCCGGTGATCGCAAACCATCTCCATATCCCTGTCCAAAGTGGTTCCAGCCGCATCCTGCAAGCGATGAACCGAAGGTATTCAAGGGAACGGTACCTGCAGTTGATCGGCGATCTGAGGGAAGCCGTTCCCGGAATCACCTTCACCACCGACGTGATGGTCGGTTTTCCCGGTGAGAGCGAAGCCGATTTTCAAGATACCCTCTCACTCATGGAAGAGGTGGGATTCTTGGAAGCCTTCATGTATTACTTCAATCCACGCGAAGGGACAAAAGCCGTCGAGATGCCCGATCAGATCCCATCCGAGGAAAAGATGGCACGATTGCAGCAACTCATCGACCTGCAACGATCCATCACCCGATCCCGGAAGGAAGCACGTTGCCGGGGACGGCAGAGGGTGTTGGTGGAACAAATTTCAAAGAAGGACAGTACGCAATACCTGGGAAGGACCGAACATGACGAAATGGTGGTGTTCTCTCCTTCCAAGGATATCTCGGTGGGAGATTTCGTCACCATCGAATTGCAGACCCTGGTCGGCAACACAATGACTGGAGTTCATGTGGTGGACATATGATGGATGATTTGGTGGGGCTGCTGAAACACTCCACACACACAGTGGTATTCACCGGCGCGGGAGTCTCCACACTCAGCGGAATCCGTGATTTCAGGGGAACGGGAGGATTCTACACCGCCCAATGGCATGGTATGGGTGTCGAGGATCTCCTCTCATTGGAGGTATTCCTTGACGATCCCACGAAATTCTATGGATGGGCAAGGGAATTCCTCTACCATCTCGATACCTTCCAACCCTCGGTCGTGCATACGGTATTGGCGAAAATGGAGAATCGTGGTCTGATCAATGGTGTCTATACCCAAAACATCGATCGCTTGCATCAGAGGGGAGGGAGTGCCCATGTGTGGGAAATTCACGGCAGTGCCGATACCCATACCTGTCTTTCCTGCCATGCCAAGGCCTCCTATGCCGAGGTTGCTCCCTTGGTTGCCGAAGGTAGGGTTCCCTTGTGTGGAAATTGTGGCGGCATACTCAAACCCGACATCGTGTTCTATGGTGAGCAACTCGACAATACCTTGCTTGATCGTGCCTATCGTGACATGGCCGCTGCGGATGTGGTGATGGTGTTGGGAAGCAGCCTTACCGTACAACCGGCAGCTTCCCTTCCCATGGCCACCTACTATCATGGTGGGAAACTGGTGATCGTGAATTCACAACCGACTCCATTGGACAAGTATGCCAAAGTGAGATTGTATGATCTCAAGGATACGTTCTTTGCACTCGACCATTGGTTGTCAGATTCCGTGGTATCCCATCCTCTCCAAAATGGCGGTAAGGGTCTGTAGCCGTTCGCTGATCAACTCATCGTTTTTCGCCAGTTCGTTGGCAAACAGCATGATGTCCTTATCGATCATCTCGTTTCTCGTAGCGATATCGACGGACATCGCATCCCCTTGCAGTCCTATCCTGTCGATCCTGGGATTTTCCGGATCATAGAATTTCGGATATCGATAGGCTTCGGCAAAGTATTCCTTCGCCTTCACGATGAGGATAGCAAGATCAAGCACTCGGTGAAGCGGCAACTCTTCGGATTGACGTGACCATTTTTCCCCGGTATGTCGCCATACTTTCGCCGATATCTCCACTGTTCCCCTGTCATTCCACTGTGCCAGTCCCAAGGAGAGACCCTTCGCATCGGAGTCGTAGGCATTCCTCCCATCGACGTGTTCGTAGTTTTCCACCACCACCACCGGTTTATGCTTCAAAGATGTGGGAATTTCCATATTCCACCTCCTGTTCGGGACAGTACCACGAAAATGACTATTAGTAAACTAGTAAATTACTAAATAAGTTGAATTTTAAATAACTCCTGTGGAAGCATGTCCACAGGAGTTTTCAAACTACGACTTTTCCTCGGTATCCACTTTTCTTCTTCGGCGTACCGCTTCGGTGAGAAGATACTCGATTTGTCCATTGATCGATCTGAAATCATCATCGGCCCAACGGGCGAGTTCTTCCCAAAGGGAAGGGGTGATCCTGAGCAATATTTGTTTTCTTTCCTTATCTTTCTGTGACATGAATTTGATTCAATCTAATAAATCGAGCCGCTATTCACAATCGGCTGGGCGTCCTTGTTGCCGCAAAGCACCACCAGCAGGTTGCTCACCATGGCAGCCTTACGCTCCTCATCCAGATCGACTACATTGTTTTCACTCAGTTGCTGTAGGGCCATTTCAACCATCCCGACCGCACCCTCGACTATCATCTGGCGGGCGGCGATGATCGCACTCGCCTGTTGTCGTTGCAACATCGCTGCGGCGATCTCCGGAGCATAGGACAAGTGGGTGATGCGTGCCTCAAGCACCTCGATTCCCGCGATATCGACCTTATCCTGTATCGCAGTCTTCAATTTGGCGGCAACCTCAAGGCTGCTGCCACGCAATGACTTCTCACCTTCGTCGTCACTCGCATCGTATGGATAGGTGCGTACGATGTTCCTCAAAGCGGAATCGCATTGGATCGAGAGATATTCCACATAATTGTCCACATTGAAGGCGGCTTTCGCGGTGTTGACCACCTTCCAGATCACCACAATGCCGATGATGATCGGATTCCCCAAGGCATCGTTCACCTTCTGCTTCTCATTGTTGAGCGTCATCGCCTTGAGTGACATCTTCTTGTTTGGAAGTGAGATGTTCACATTGCCATACTTGGTCATCACCTGATTCTTCTCAGATTGGGACGATTGTTCACCCTTCACCGAGGGATTCACCGCTCCCACAAAAGGATTCACAAAGTAGAACCCCTCGCCACGAAGAGTGCCATAGTAACGACCAAATAGGGTAAGCACCAACGCTTCATTCGGTTTGAGGATCTTCAAACCCATGAACAGAAGCGGTCCCACAAGAAATCCATAGAGGCCGCCAATCACAATCAGCAGCACACGTACTCCATTGCTCCAATTGGATGCAAGTGGAGTGAGCCCCACTGTGAACAATGCCAGTGTTCCCAAGATCAAAAGGATATTGAGCACCAGCATGAGCATGCCGTTGAAACTTGGGGCAGGACGTTCCTCGATCTGGAACCGTTGCCCGTTGCCATTCACAGAATTTTCCATATATTTCCTCCGTGTTATTGATATGATAGCATAATGATAGTATTATGCTTTTACATATTTGTCAATTGGCATGCAAACCGTACAATGGGATGGACATTCTTGCGGTCACATATCATAGTACCAACGTGTGATGGAGTGGTTATAGATGGAATTGTTGGCGTTTTGGTTGAGTATCCTGGGTTTCACCTCATTGTTCGGTACATTCATACTTTCATTCATCGCCCAGAAGCGAGGTCCCGAGGAATTCAGGTCCCAATACCTGTGGTATGTTGCGATATCGTGGATTTGGTTTGCCCTACAGTTTTTGGGATTCATCGAATTGACGTTGCTCCAAAATCCACAGGATGCGGTCATCGCCGTCATAGGGATATCGCGATCCATACTTTCTGTGCTCATCACCTATCGGATCGCCGCATTGCTCGTCAGTATCGATACCGGTACGGTGAGCCGTACCCAGAGAAGGCATGGGGTGGTGCTGTCGATACTCGTTGGCATCGTCATCATCGCGGTGATACTGGTGGAAAGCAGGGTTGTCGGGTATATCGTATCGTTGCTGGTAAATGGATGTTTTGGAGCCGCATTCCTTGTGTTCTGGCTGAGAATACGCCATAGGTCCGGTGATTTCCGTTCGGAACGGATGTCCTCCTTTCTTGTGCTTTCGGGAGTCGCTTATCTCATGGTGGGACTGTATACCATACTGTTCCTGCTCTTTCCCCGTTTCTATCGACCTGTGTATGACGCATTGGCCACTGCTCTGTTCATTTTGGTCTGGTGTGTGAACGATGTGGCAATCTACGTTCGTGAGATGTCGCGACAGGAAGCCCCTGAAGAGAAAAGGGAGTTTGTCGATCCCCTCACACTGTATGGCCTCACCCCGCGGGAACAGGAGATCGCCCGGCAGGTGGTGACGGGTCTCTCGTACAAAGAGATTGCCGACGTGCTCAACATTTCCCCGAGAACAGTGGAAACCCATGTCTACAGGGTGTTCAAGAAGTGCGATGTTGCCAATAAAATGGAACTTGGAGGCAAATTGTTCCATTTGCGTACAAATACGTAGCGCCTTTCCACTCGAATACGTAGAAATTCCGACTATCAAAACAACCATGAAAGGCATACCATGCCAGTCATGGAGAAATTCTAATGAAGAGAATTATGTACTATATTGGGATCCTGGTCATGGCGGTGACGCTCATGGGCTGCTCCCAACCCATGCTTGAGGATGGCCGATGGGAAGGTATCGTCACCGTGAAGGATACCCGCTTTTTCATATATCTCAAGGCTGAGGATCAAAAACTGTTCCTCTCGATTCCGGAGATGCTCGCAACCGATATTCCAGCTGAGGATGTGAAACGCAAAGGAGATACCGTCTCCTTCACGATACCCATCGGCACCTCGACCATGCGGTATCTTCTCACCATCGGAACACAGGGTTTTGATGGGAAAATCCTCTATGACAACGCCAGCGGTACGGTGATGTTGCGTGAGGGAAGATATACCGTCGAACACAGACGATTGGAACAACCGCAAAGGACGGGGAAACCCGTCTCAATCGAAACCGATACCGGTACTTTGCAGGGAACCCACCTGATTCCTGAAGGCAAGGGACCATTTTCCACTGTGCTCATCATAGCGGGATCGGGACCCACCGACAGGGATGGGAATTCCGAACTTCTGGTTGAGAGCAACGATAATCTATGGCACCTTGCACATGATTTGCAGGATGCGGGTATCGCCTCGCTCAGATACGACAAGATTGGAGTGGGAGAAAGCATTCCGGCCAAGGATTTCACCTTCGAAGGAGCTACATTCGATGATTTCGTCAATGATGCGGTACGCTGGTTGGAGTATCTTTCCCTCGATGGTACTGTGGACACACTGGGAATAGTTGGTCATTCCGAGGGCTCCCTCATCGGAATACTTGCAGCAGAGAAGCATCCGGTCGACTTTCTGATTTCGGTGGCAGGCAATGGCGATCCGATCGATGAACAGATGGTGAAACAAATATCGCGTATCGATGAGGAAGCCTCCGTGATTCTCGAGAAGCGACTTGAGGAGGTTTCGAGAAGCGAGTACCGTGAAACGGGAAACCTGTTGGTGGACTCCTTCATCCCATTGGGACGTGAATTGTACCTGCAGACATGGATGTCCTACGACCCCACCGAAGAACTGCGCAAGCTCGATATGCCGACTCTCGTAACTTGGGGAGACAGGGACGAACGCCTGGTGGCGGACGACGATAGGTTCCCACAGACAGGTATGCCTGAAAACATTGAATTCAAAGAAATCAAGGATATGGGACACATGTTGCGTATCGCTCGAAACGACTTGGAATTGCAGCGGTCCTACAAGGATCGGACCATTGCACTGCATCCAAAATTCATTGAAACTGTCGTCGATTTCATTCGACGACAACACTAGGAGGAATATCCATGACAGGAGAATCATTCATTCTTGTCCTACCGTTGTTGGTATTGGAATTGGTGTTGAAGATCATTTGTCTCAGGGATTGGTTGCACCGCGATAGATTCAACGGACTGCCCAAAATTGTTTGGCTGTTCATATTTCTATTGGTGACCCTTTTCGGACCTGTGGTCTATCTGGTGTATGGGAGGAAAACCGATGGGCATGATTGAAGCGTTGGATTTGAAGAAGAAATACGGTTCGGTGACCGCCCTCAATGGCGTTACCCTTTCCATAAAGGAGGGAACCGTCTTTGGCTTCCTCGGACCGAATGGAGCCGGCAAAACCACTCTTATCCGCATCCTCACAGGAATGATGGGAGCCACCGCGGGATCCTATGCGATCGGAGGAACAAGTGGATCGGAGGCTCGGAGACATATCGGCTATCTCGCGCAACAACCCACTTTCTATGGTTGGATGACCGGTCGTGAGTTGCTGGAAATCTCAGGCAGCCTCTATGGCATGTCCAAATCTTCACTTGTGAGGAAGATTCCCGAGATGCTTCAACTTTGTGGAGTGGAGGATGCCGCCGATCGCAAGATTTCCACCTATTCGGGGGGAATGCGCCAAAGACTCGGTATCGCACAAGCGATATTGCATGATCCAAAGGTGGTCTTCCTCGATGAACCGGTATCGGCTTTGGACCCCATAGGACGGAAGGAGGTCCTCACTCTGATAGGAATCCTCAGGGAACGTACCACCATATTCATGTCGTCCCATATTCTGGACGATGTGCAACGGGTCTGCGATGAAGTGGCCATCATCCACAAGGGTACCATTCGTATCCATGAAAAAACGGACATGCTCCTTCGTCTCCATGCAAAACCGGTGGTGAATCTCGAGTTTTCCACCAAGGAGGAAGTTGCCAAGTGCTCCGAAATGCTCCACAACCATGGCATTTCGTGCGGCAATGCGAATTTCGAGGTCTCCATCCCTTCGGATGTATTCGAAGCGAAGAGAGGTGAAATACTCGGTCTTATGGGAAGCCACGATTTGGGACTTGAACGGTTGCAAAGAAAGGAGGCCACATTGGAGGAGGTGTTCATGCACCATATCGAGGAGGTGCCGCATGTTTCGTGAACACGCGTTGATTCGCAAGGAAATGATGGAAATGGTAAGAACGAGCCGGCTGCTGATTTGGATTGTATTCTGTGCATTCTTCGGCATCGCTTCTCCGCTCACCGCGTACTATATGCCCGACATTCTCTCCATGGTGGGAGCAACCGAGAATATCGTGATACAAATCGGGAACATCACCTATGGCGATGCCTTGGAACAGTATATCAAGAATTTCAGCCAGATAGGAACGATTGTACTCATATTGATCTCCATGGGAGCCGTGGCGGCCGAAAAAGCCGATGGTTCGATCCAATTTTTGCTGGTGAGACCAGTGGGACATATGGCGATAGTGGGGGCAAAATTGGCCACTTTGGCAGCGATGCTTCTCATTGGCATCGCAATCGCGACCATAGCGATGGGTTTCTATACTTGGTATCTCTTTCCAGGTTTCCCCGTGCTTCCGTTCGTGGTTTCGAATGGTTTCATACTGCTCTACTTCTTCACCATAGGTAGTGTTGCCATCGCCATTTCCACTATGGTCACCAAACCTATTGTCGCCGGTGTGGGAGCGTTGGGAGTATGGTTGCTGAGCTCCCTAATGGGCATGGTCCGCACGTTGGGAGATTTCTCATTCGTGAAGCTGGTGGATCAAGTGGTCCAGACGGTGGAAGGGTTCCCTTTCGAATGGGAACCGACCGTGGGAGCGGTACTGCTGATGGGAGTGGCGCTTGGTTTGGGCATCATGAGCTTCACACGGTGGGAACCCGCCGGTTGATCATGCGTGTGAAATGATCTGTACATGACAGGTCCTGTGTCGTGGACCATCGAATTCACAGAAGTAGATGTCTTGCCAGACACCGAGCACCAGGTGCCCATCGTTGATGGGTACCAGTGTGCTCGCTCCCATGGCGGAGGCTTTCAGATGGGCCGATGAGTTTCCTTCCGCATGCCTGAAACGGCTGTCGTCACCGAACGCCGAATCCAACCCCAACAACATGTCATGTTTGACATCGGGATCAGAATTCTCGTTGATGGTGATGCCGGCTGTGGTATGCGGGCAGAACACCAGACAGTATCCTTCCGATACTCCCTCTTCAGCAATGAGCGCATGCACCTTGTCGGTGATGGCGAGAAATCCCTCTCTGGGGGTGGACAATTTCAATGTGTACAACATGTGCCCATCGTAGTATGCAAATCGATCGCGGTCAATGTCGGATCACTTGGAATAGAGTTCAACGATGGAACGTTCGGTCACATCGAAATCAAGTTCACTTCTTTTTGGTTCCCCGATCACTTTGGCCGTGAATGTCGTTTCATCGAAGGAGAGCCAAGATGGAAGGGCCCGATTGGTGGAAAATTTCCTGGCTTTTATCTGTGGCAAAAGGGAAGGGGACACGCTTATCTCGTCACCTACCTTCACTCCAACAGAGGGAATGTCGACCCGTTTTCCGTCAATCCTCAGGTGTCCATGATTGACCAGTTGCCTTGCTTGTATACGGGTTGTCGCGAATCCCAGACGGTATACGATGTTGTCGAACCTCAACTCCAAGAGTTTGAGCAGATTTTCTCCAGTCATCCCCTCCATTTTCTCAGCTTTTCGATATGTGAGCCTAAATTGCTTCTCCAAGACCCCGTATACGAACTTGACCTTCTGTTTTTCCTTGAGCTGGTTCGCATATTCGCTCGTCTTGCGTCGAGTGGGGCGTTTACCCCTAATGCTGGGTCTATGGGTATAGCCGAGTACGATCGGATCTATTCCAAGATGCCTACACCTTTTGAACACTGGTGCCCTAGATATTGCCATGGTTGCGTTACCACCTTACATTACAATTTATTAGCTGCTGCTAACTTTTAGGATATATATAGCAAATATATGTGACAATTGCAACACTTCTTGCCGAATTACCCTCTGTTACCTTCACCTTTTCAGATTGTCTTGCTATGTGAAGAATGTTACATTGGAGTAAGTCCACAAATCGAGGAGGCCGGTATGTTCAAGGATATGGTGAAAAAGACCATCGTGACCCTATTGCTTTTCACGCTCGTGCTCGGATCTGTATACGCGGAGAACGAACCGGTACCCATCGAGCCGATGGATGAGAACTCGGTGGCGGAGGAGGAAATCCCGTCGGAATCCACCGATGCCGGCACCGTCGAAGTCCTCCCTTTGGAGATGGATACCACGGAGACAGAGGGTTCGAACATAGTGATTGAAGCTACCGATGAAAAGATTGCGATGGAGGGAAACACTACTTTGGGTGGAGTGAATGGGTATGTCGTGTTGCCAAGCGCGTTGCCTTTCTCCAGCGATGGTGGACCAGCTCTTGCGACCGGATACCAGGCGATTTGGGAATTTCCCTCGACATTCGCCCATATTCCCTATATCCAATTCGGCTTTCTCGAGGACTTCGAGGCTTCACTTTCTGTCGATATCGATGCATCGGTCGATTTGTTGTTGAATGGGAAATGGCGCTTTTTGAAAAGGGGAACAACCTCGGTCTCTTTCGGTTTCGTAGGGCAAGCCATTGACTTGGGTACCACCAACAAGCTAGCCGCACACACCTATTTTGCCAGCACCTTCTCCTCGAATTTCATCGACTGGCCTTCCAAAACCACCATACTGATCGGGTATACCTTCAGCGATCCGTTGAATTCCAATATCGATTTCGGCATGGGATTCCAAGCACCCCTATTGCAGAAGGTGTTGAAGGGGAAAGTCGATTTCCTTATCGATTTCGGCAATGTCTCCTACAGCATGAACCCGAGCGCAGGTGATGCAACCGATAGGGGAATGCTGAATATGGGTCTCCGAGTGCTTCCCATCGAATTCATGCGGGGAACCTTCTTCACATTCGATCTGAGGGTATTGGATCTATTGGATGACAAGGGAAGGGGTGTGAGCGCAGGGATGTCGATCGCCTTCAGACCATGAACAATCGTACACCCCGTCCAATCACCAAAGGCTGTTGAACGGGGTGTAGTTCGGATTATTGGAGGTGGGGGGAGTCGAACCCCCGTCCTAACGTGCCACCCGATGGCGTCTACAAGCTTAGTCTCTGTTCATTGTTTCAAGGCGGATCGGACCAGCGACCAACGTTACCACCTCTGAGCCAGCTGTATTGTCCCCTGTGCGCACCGGCACTGCACAAGGTAAGCCCCTAGTCTTACAAGCATTCAGAGGCTAAGAGCGGCACCTCTGAGGCCTGTACGTTCCTACTACTTAAGCAGCAAGAGCGTATTCTGCGTCGTAAGAGACTTCGTCTTCTTTCTTGGCAGTTAAATGTTTTGCTAGTTTTAGGAGTTGGCGCTCCGCTTGCAACCACCGGCATGATCTGACGCCAGTCGAAACCAATACACCCCCGAAGGGGTCCGTCCATACTCTACCACTATGTACGTTGTTGGGCAAGGGTCAACGATTGAAATTCTTCATCTCACGACGCATCTCACGTTGCATGTCGCGATCCCGTATCGCATTGCGCTTGTCATGCGCTTGTTTTCCCCTACAGAGGGAAATGCGCACCTTCACCAGATTTCCCTTGAGATACACCAAGGTGGGAACAAGGGTCATTCCCTTCTCATCGATCTTCCTCTTCATTCTCTTCATCTCCTGGCGATGTACCAAAAGACGTCTTTCCCTTTCCGGTTCATGGTTGTTGATACTGCCATGGGAGTAGGGGGAGATGTGGAGACCGATGAGCACAAGACCTTTGGCAGTGATCTTCACATAGCTGTCGCCGAAGGAGAATCGTCCCATCCTGATCGATTTCACCTCTGTTCCCTGCAGCGCTATGCCGCTTTCGAAATCCTCCACCACTTCATAGTTGAAGTAGGCCTTCTTGTTCTTCTGCAATATCTTGATTTCGTCTTTAGCCATACAATATTCCCATTACCGTGACCACGCTATCCTGAATCCTATGGTTTCGGCACAAGTCTGCCTGGTCACCACACCAACTGTCGCCCTCTCGATCTCGGAACCGTCGTTGAGATGGCTGCCCCCCTTGATCACGATATCGGTGCGATCCGATTCCCAAGCCACCGGTATGCCGGAAACACGACCAAGTGGAACATACGGATCGCTGGTGAATTCCCACAATCCCCCAAGCATGGCCGAAGGGCCTTTGCTGTCAACGGTGGCTACGGTACCGTTTTGGTACGGCTTGCCATCCACCGACATGGCCGCCAATTCCCATTGTCCTTGATCGGGTAGGAAGACCTGCGTTCCCGTGAGTTCGGAAAGCCATGACACGAAGGCTTGCGCAGCATGCCAGGATACGTTGCGTATCGGTTGTGTAGATACGATTGAAGTGGTGGGATACACTCCTGCGAGATAATTCCCATCCACCATGCCGTCGGCCATCAGTTGTTCGCTGTTGCCTTTTGCCCAATAGGGGTTGTGGGCGATGAATTGTGCCCAAAGATATTCGCTGGTTTCCAACGCTGCGATGGAAAAAGGACCCGACACGGTGGCCATTCCCATTTCCTGCACACCAGGATAGGTGTGTTCCACACTTCGTCCCATCGTGAATTCGGTTTCACCATAGGAAAATCCTGTGATTGGCGCAACGGAACCAAGGGGAATCTCGAGTGCCGTACGTGAATAGTCCACATGCCCGACCTTGGCTTGGAGACCGGCCTTTTCCGTCGGTTCACCATCGAAAAGATGCAAAATCGATGCAGCCTTTTCACCAATGTGCACATCCGGCAGCATCTCGAGAGCTTTCGTGAAATCGTCGACCATGGTCCGGGAAGTCATGTGGTTGAGACTCTGGAGGAAGAAATCCTGCACTATGGATTGGTCCTCCGCATATGCAAGTGTTGCCACCGTGCGGGCCACCTGCTGGAACAACGGAGGCCTTTGGTAGGATTCGGAAAAATCGGTGACTGCACTCCATGCAATGACCTGATCGTACATTGAATGCAGATAATCGCTCAATTGAATATCATCATCAATGAATGAACTAGCTGCTACGTCTTGAGAACGGGGAAACAACCAAGTAAAGAATACCGGATGACCGGTTTCGAAGGAGACGATCGTTTCACCGACTCCATCATGTGAGAATACGGCCTCATGGATGCCCGGTTCAATGAAGGCGGTCACAGGTGTGGATCCCACGTAGGTTCCGTCCACGTGCACTACCACAGGATCCACTTCACTGGTGAATGTGACTCGTTTCCCGCTGTTGAGTATTCCGGGAAGAACTCCCACCAAAAACACCACCACCAACAATATCACCAGGTAGATGATCGTGAGGTATAGTCCCGGCTGCATGCCGAGAATGGGTTGCAGCTTCACCGGTTCGACTTGAATCGGCATCTCATCCTCTTTCTTTTTCATCCATTGAAAAGTACCTTCAGCACCACTTATTGTCAATGGCATCGGTTTGTGATAGCTTGACGATATGGCACAGTATTTCGCATGGATCCAGAGCATCACCGAAGCTCGTCTCACCAAACGGTTGGAGCGCATTGCCAGAGAAAAGGCCCAGCGTTCTGCAAAACGCACCTTGAAGGGAGAATTGCTCAGTTGGCTCGATGCGATCGTCTTTGCGGTGGTATTCGTACTGCTCATCAACCAATATATATTCCAGCTCTTCATGATTCCCACACCTTCCATGGTCGACACGCTTTTGGTCAAGGACAGGGTATTCGTAAGCAAGACCGCCTACGGAATCGAACTGTATCCGGGTGGCAGGAAAATCCTTGCGAACACACAACCCCTTAGGGACGATATCATCGTGTTCTACAACCCCGAATACGAATCCAGAGGACCGGTGTTCGATGTACTTTCACAGATGATCTACATGGCCACATTCTCATTGGTGAACATCGATGTGGATGAAGACGGGAACATGAGGGAACGGTTGTATGTGAAGCGTGCCGCGGCGCTCGGAGGTGAGACGGTTACCTTCAACGAGGGGACTGCCCAACTCGCGGGAGCGGGACAATGGGCACCAACCGACGATCCGACCTTCAGGGAGAAGAACGGTCTGTCGACTGCTCCGAAGCAGAGCCTCGATTCATCCCTGTATCCAGGGATTCGCGCCTATGGGGCTTTGCTGGGATACCAGGAGATGGGTCTCGGCACATCGGCACCCAACCATCTGGTCCAATCCTACCAAAAGGTCGCCAACTACCGTGGACTGGTCGATTATTACCAGGTGTCCGCTTCAAGAACCGCAACCGAACAGATGATAGCTCCCCACGTGTTGGGCCATCGATCGGCAGCTGCGAAGTACCGTCTCGGCACCTATGTTCCCCATGGCTATGTCTTGCCGCTTGGAGACAATCGTGACAACTCCCAGGACGGCAGATATTTCGGTCCCGTACCCCATTCCACGGTCATAGGCCGGGTCTTGTTCAGGTTCTGGCCTTTGAATCGTCTCGGAGGCGTTTCCTGACCCATTCGATGCTTGATTACATCGATCCCTCACAATCCTATTCACTGTATGTCCATATCCCGTTCTGTGGGCGCAAATGCGACTATTGTGCCTTCTATTCCGAAGTTCCCAGTTCAAAGGGAATCATGGGCTCACTCTCCGACCAGCTTGAAAGTGAACTTGGCCTGCTGGTCGATCATCTCCGGGTCCCCTTCGATACCATCTATTTCGGTGGTGGCGATCCCGGAATGTTGCCCATCGATACCCTGGTCCGTCTCCTCTCGCTTTCACAAAAGCGGGGCAAGGCCCGCGAAACAACCATGGAGATGAATCCCGAACATATCCGGAAGGAGCATTCGGTGTTGTTCTCACATGGGATGGACCGATTGAGCGTGGGTATCCAATCGATGAACGGCAGACATTTGTCGACTTTGGGAAGGAATGCCACAATCGAATCGATCGAACATGCGATGGATACGATTCGTTCGCTCCGCACATTCCACGAATTCAGGTTGAATTGCGACCTCATGACCTGCATACCTGGTCAGACAATTCCCGATGCACTGGAAGATATCGATTCCTTGGTGGAGGGATTCGCACCCGATCACATCTCCCTCTACAACCTTACGGTGGAGGAGGGGACTCCACTGGCGAACCGAATGTCCAAGGGTACCTTGCATGTCATGGATGAGGACGAGCAGGCAGTGCTTCTCCATGCATGTTGGGAACAGCTTGAAGGATATGGCTATGTACATTACGAAGTGTCGAACTTCAGCATCGATGTGGACCATCGCAGCAAACACAATGAACGGTATTGGAAATTGCTGCCCTACATCGGGCTGGGGCCTTCGGCCGCGGGAACCCTTTTTTTACATCCTTCCCATGCGATGAGGTCCACTGGTGTTGCGCATGTGGCCGAATATTGTGCCGGAGGGCCCTTCTCAGCGTACCATTTCGAGGAAATCGATCGTGATGCGCTCATGTTGGAGACGATCCTGGTGGCCTTGCGCACTTCGGATGGGATCGATATCGATCGCTGGAACGAGCGGTTTTCGGATGATTTCAACTCGAGGTTTGGGAAAACGATCGCCACCATCATGCAACATATGGAGGGGGTCTGCATACTTTCCCCCCATCGTTTTTCACTTACTGGGAAGGGCTTCATGGTGCTCGATTCGATTGTATTGGAACTGGCCGGGCAAGTGGGGCCACTTGACAGTGAAAAATAGCGCATGGTACCCTAACGCGTTGATACGGTGTATTCCATCACCGAAACTGTAAGACAAGAGGTTCATCATTATGTCTGGCCATAGCAAATGGGCAACGATAAAGCACAAGAAGGGAGCTGCCGATGCGAAACGCGGGCAGAAGTTCACGAAATTGATCAAAGAGATCATGGTAGCCGCGAAAATGGGTGGAAGCGACCCCGATGCGAATGCTCGGTTGCGAACCGCCGTTCTCAAGGCACGGACGGAGAACATGCCCAAGGACAACATCGAACGTGCCATCAAGAAAGGTTCGGGAGAGTTGGAAGGTTCGACCTATTATGAACTCACCTACGAGGGGTATGCTCCAGGTGGGGTCGCGATCATCATAGATACACTTACCGACAATAAGAATCGGACTGCCGCCGATGTACGCAGCACACTCACCAAGTTGGGTGGTTCCTTGGGTACCACTGGCAGCGTGTCCTACATGTTCCAAACCAAGGGTATCATCACCTATGATCCGGAAACCTATACCGAGGACGAAATCCTAGAGGCAGCACTTGAATTGGGAGCCGAGGACATCAGTGCATCCGATGATGTGATCGAGGTCTATACCGATCCCGGCGAGTTCTCCAACGTGCTCGAAGGATTGCAGGAGAAGGGCTTCTCCGAAACATCGGCCGAAGTCGAGAAGATCGCCGACACCACCATTTCACTCGATGATGAGAAGACCCGAAAGGTGTTGCGGATCATAGAACGGTTGGAGGAGTTGGACGATGTGCAACAGGTCTCCTCGAACTTGGAGATACCCGACGATTTCAACGACGAAGAAGAGTAGGATATGCTGGTACTGGGCATAGATCCAGGGATCGCACAGACAGGCTGGGGCGTGGTCGATATAAACGGCCAACGATACCGGCCTGTTTCTTTCGGAGTGGTGAAGACCTCGGCGAAGATCGCCGTCGAGCAGAGGATCCATTACATTGCAAACGATATCGGAACATTGGCACGAGACCATGGTGTCGAGTATGTTGCCATGGAGGACATCTTTTTTGCGAAGAACGTGAGTTCCGCGATCACCGTCGCGAAAGTGATCGGTGCGATCATCCAACAGTTGTCATTGCAGAAGATTCCGGTCCGTTTGTTCACTCCATTGCAAATCAAGATGGCGGTCACGGGCTACGGAACCGCAGAGAAGCATCAGGTGCAGGAAATGGTTCGACTATTGTTGAAACTGGAGGAGGTCCCATCGCCCGACCATGCAGCCGATTCATTGGCTGCGGCGATTTGTTTCGCCACCAACAGGAGGTTGTCATGATACATGCGGTGATTGGAGAGGTGGTGCATGTGGGGGCCCAGATCGCGGTGTTGCGTACAAGCGGTGGTCTGGAGCTCGAGCTCATCATTTCGGCCCAGACTGCGAGCAAACTCTCCCAATTGCATGGCGATGCCAAAAGGCAAGTGCGGTTGCTCAGTTGGTTGCAGCACCGTGAGGACGGCATGACGCTCTATGGGTTCACCGATGAAGAGGAGAGGCTGCTCTTTTTGGAACTTATCAAGGTGAATGGGATCGGTCCGCGCCAAGCGATGAAAATCCTCAGTGGTGTCCAGGTGAGGGCATTTGTGAAGGCTTTGGACGACAATGACTTGACCTTTCTCTCGTCGATACCTGGAGTGGGACCGAAGACCTCGCAAAAAATTGTGCTCGCACTCCGTGATACGGTGGTCTTCGACAATGCCAGGACTTCACGACAGGGTGCGGTTGGAACCGGCATGGACAAACGCTACGATGATCTTGTTGCCGCACTTTCGGATATGGGCTATGATAAACGCCAAGTCATCGGAACCCTTACCGAATTGCTCGCCGAACACGGCGAACTGCTTGGTGGAAAGAGCCTTCAAGAGGCTGAGGAATTCCTGTTCAGGAATGCGATCATAAGGCTGGGTTGATTGTGGATACCAATGAAATGCAAGAGACATCGATACTCTCCAGCACCTTCCAAAGCGACATGGATGTCCAGGAGAATATCCTCAGACCGAAGACCTTGGGAGATTTCCAGGGACAACAGAGGATCAAGGACAATCTCTCGGTGTTTATTCGTGCAGCGTTGGAGCGCGGGGATTCACTCGACCATGTGTTCCTCATTGGACCTCCCGGTCTCGGCAAGACCACACTCGCATCGATCATTGCCAACGAAATGGGTGCGGAGATCAGGATGACCAGTGCTCCCGCCCTCGAGAAACCTAAGGATCTCGCCGGAATCCTCACCAATGTGACCGAGGGAAGCATCTTCTTCATTGACGAGATACACAGGATGCGGCCTGCGCTCGAGGAGATGCTCTACATCGCCATGGAGGATTACGAGATCGATTGGGTGATCGGACAAGGTCCCGCCGCACGGACCATTCGGATCCCCATACCACGATTCACACTCATCGGTGCCACCACGAAGGCGGGTCAAGTATCTTCTCCACTCTATTCCCGGTTTGGAATCACCTGTCGGATCGAATTCTATCAGGAGGAGGAACTGGTGAAGATCATCGGTCGTTCGTCCAAGATCCTGGATACCTCCATCACCGATTCGGCGATCAAGCTGCTGGCCAAGAGCTCGCGGGGAACTCCGAGGATCGCCAATAGATTGCTGAGGAGGCTGCGCGATTATGCCACGGTATTGGGCAACGGTACCATCGATGACGACATCGTGCGGGTGAGTATGGAACGACTGGGCATAGACGGGGAAGGATTGGAGCAACAGGACAGGAATATTCTCAGGACAATCATCCAATTCTACGATGGTGGTCCGGTTGGTGCCGAGACGTTGGCGATTTCGGTCGGAGAGGCCATCGAATCGCTGGAGGATTTCTACGAACCCTACTTGATTCAAAAGGGATACCTGAAGCGGACTCCCCGTGGAAGGGTCGCCACATCCCTAGCCTACGATCTGCTGCATATGGACTACAATAGGAAACCAGATGAAAACCAAGGAATACTCTTTTGATCTACCCGAGCACCTGATTGCCCAATATCCCAGCGATAGAAGGGGAGAAAGTCGTTTGTTGGTGCTCGACAGAAACACCGATGCACTCATTGATTCACAAATCTCCCACATCGCCGATTTCCTCGAAAGCGGATCGGTAATGGTTGTGAACAACTCGAAGGTCCGCAAGGCGAGGGTATATGGTGAAAGTGAGACAGGAGGCAAGGTTGAATTCCTATTCCTCCATGAACTTTCCAATGGAATTTGGACCGCCATGGTCACCAAAAGCAAACGACAGAAAATCGGCAAGAGGTATCGCTTCACCAACTCCCAAGGAGAAGAATGGACCGCCACGATCATTGGTGATGAAGACGGGGGAAAACTTGTCGAATTCGATGTTCCGATCGACGAACACTTCTTTTCATCTTGTGGACATGTGCCGTTGCCCCCCTATATCAAGAGGGACGACACCTTCAGTGACGAGTCCCGTTACCAGACGGTCTACGCCGACAAATCCGGTTCGGTGGCCGCTCCGACGGCGGGACTTCATTTCACCGACGAGATCCTGAAAACCATCGAGGATAGGCACATCACCATCTGTCCCGTTACTTTGCACGTGGGACCGGGAACGTTCCTTCCGGTTCGGACCGAACATCTTGAGGATCATCCGATGCACCTCGAGCATTATGAGGTGCCCGAGACCACCGCCCGTTTGGTCGATGCGGCGAAAGCCGAAGGGAGACCTGTGGTCGCAGTCGGCACAACAAGCGTCAGAACATTGGAATCGGCCTACGATATGGCCGAGAAACGATTGAGACCGGGAGAAGGCGCCACACGGTTGTTCATCATGCCACCCTACCGTTTCCAGGTGGTGGACATGTTGATGACCAACTTCCATACTCCCGAATCCACCTTGTTGGTCCTCGTCTCCGCATTCGCAGGCAAGAAGAGGATCCTGGAGGCCTATTCACATGCGGTATCGCACGAATACCGATTCTTCAGTTACGGTGATGCAATGTTGATCAGATGATGGAATCTTCCCTCAGGATTGCAAGGATCCGTTCGGTGATCTCTTGCTTGGCAAGTGTTCCATCGATTCGGATGAGATTGACCTCATCGGGAAGATCACCGAAGATCAATTCATAGTTGTCCTTCACTTGGGCCAGAAATTCCTGACGTTCGAACAATTCCCTTTCATCCTTTCTTGAATCGATCCTTTCGAGACAGGCTTCGATGGGAGTGTCTATGTAGACGATATATTTGGGAATCGGGAAATCATTGAGCGCATTGACCCGTTCGAATCCACAATCGACCGATTGGTAGGCGAGTGACGAAAACAGATATCGGTCGGATATCACGACGGTTCCCTTCTTGAGGTAATCGACGATCCCGGTCATGGGATGATGCAAGTGATCCTCCCTATCGGCGGAAAACAGCATCGCAAGAGCCAACGGAGTGGTGACGACCTCCTTCCGCAAGACACTTCTCACCAAATTCCCCAAGGGGGAGGCCGTTGGTTCGAATGTGGCGTGGCAATGGATTCCAGCTTGGTCGAAAGCCACTGCAAGGGCTTTCATTTGGGTCGTGGTACCAGCCCCATCCAAACCTTCCACCACAATGAAACGATCAAGTACATCCTGCATGGGACACCTCTCCTTGGTTGCTGCTGTTCTTAGTCAATCTTACCCAAGGCAGGCGTGAATGGCAACTCCCCGGATTCACTTCTCCAAGGGGAAAAAAGGGTAGGTAAAGCCACTGTTTCCAGTTATACTGATACGCACACGGATGGACCAATGAAATATCATACGACAATCTCCAACAGTATCGCATCCCTCGTAATACTCATCGCCGTGGTGCTTTCGGTCCTCGTGATGGGTGGTATGAAAGTCCTTCCCGACTTCACCGATGCGCTGTCGGAATCTATTGTACAGAGGTTGTCCGGTGATGGAACAAGAACCGTGGGGATTTCCTCCATCGACGCATCCCTGTTCTCCGATATCGTGCTGAACGATATCAAGGTTGCCGACGGTTCCGGCGATGTGGTTGTTTCCATCGGGAAATTGACCATCGATGTGCCCGCCTACGGTCTGATCTGGAATCGTCTGCTGCCGAAACGGATCGGCATCTCGATGGAACAGGTCGATGCATCGGTTGATCAGAACGAATTGCTGCAATGGTTCTCCAATGAAGCGAGTGCTGGTGAGTCGTTTCCTCTCGATCCCCTGCTCTCTGGTCGGACGATCATGCTGGAGATGCAGGGAACCTCCCTTGCATATTCGCTGGAAGACCTGGTCATGTCCATCGATGGATTCGACCTGTATGCCACGATTGCCGATGGAATACTCTCCGAGGCATCATTGGATGCGAATCGTTTCCTCCTTGGTGCATCTGGTGCGGAGGCTGCAGCAAAAAACCCCTCCATTGCCTTCGGCAGTACCGTTGCGGAAGGACGAGGGTTGAGGTTGGTTTCCGATTCAGTGGAAATTGCCATTCCGAACCAAAGGATTGCATTCTCAGCGGAATCCATGGGGGCTTCACTCGTCTCACCATCATTGTCGGAGCTTCTTTCCTTGGATGGAGATGTCGTACTTACGGCTGAAGGAGGCCTGTGGTCGGTCGGATTGGGAGATGATGTGCTGCGGTTCCAATCCGACACTTTTGGAGTCGATGGCACATTGGTCGGAGGTTCCCTCGGGCTTCTTGAGCTGGGAATACCCAAGGCCAACCTCACCTATGGCAGTTGGGAACTCTTGCTCGATTCCACCGAGGCCTTGTTGTCCCTAGGGGATGATACGTTGGAGGCATCGCTGCGCTCTCCCGGTTCCTACATACTCAAACATGAACTCAGCCCCTTGGTGCGGATCGAGACTCCCAATGTGGCCTATTCGATGAATACACTGTTCGAACAGGTGCAGTTCGATGCCGCGAATATCGTTGGTTCCTCGATTGAACACATCGGAAAATTGTTGGATTACAATATCTCTTCCATCGAATCGTTGGCCACAATCGATCCCTATATACTGGCGATCAGAAATAGGAATGAATCATCGCTTACCGCAGAAACCAGTTTCGATATCGAAATGGAGACCAAATTGCCATTCTTGCCCGACATTTCGGGACAAGTGTCGGGATCGATCGCATTCGATCGACAATTGGTTCCCAGTGATGCAAGACTCTTTCTCGGTGAATTCACCAGTGGACAGTTGGATGGAAGCATCGATGCGAGTGTCGCCTACCGTGCCGGTGAAGACATCGATTTCTCCTTGACCCATACCAATGGAATCGAACTCGTGGTGGACCATAGGATTGCACAGAATTCTTCCAGGGTATCACTACGTTTGGACGATATGAAGCCGTACCGTTTCCTCTCCGTGGTGGAGAAGTTTTCCCCAACCGTGGCGGCACTCCTCGCTCCCGAAACGTCATTGCAGGGAAACATCAACATGACGATTGCGAACGATCTTGAAAATGGTAGGGGAACGGCAGAAATCGGTATTGCGAATCTTGCGGTCGATGAACAGCGTTTCAATCTCGCCACCACCTTCACTGGGAGCCTCGATAGTGAAGTGTTGTCGATCGATCTCGCCACCTTGACCACCGAAGGGTACCGCCTCTCCTACATCGGATCCATGGATAGGACCCGTCTGTTTCCCGAAGGTACCCTTACCATAAGTGATGTCGAAAGTGGTGAAGAGATGGTTTCGGCCGACTTCAACCGTCTTTCCAAACAGAGTTACCAATACCGCATCACTTCCCCGTCGATGGTTGGGTCAAGTCTTGATGGTGACGTGTCGTGGTCTGAGAGGGGAGATGTGAATGCACGGGGAGTGCTTTCAGTTCCGAAAGCGACCTATCCTTTGACTATCAACTATGCATTCGATGAGGGACGAATTATTCTCGGTTCGGAAGATTTGACGGCATCCCTCGATTTTACGACGGTTCCCGGACATATCGCCTTTGGTTTGGAGACGGATGCGCTTGCATTGCCTCCGATCACCTCGGGACCGCTTTCCGGCAGGGCCTTCGTCACAGGAACCATTGCAGCCGATTTTTCACTTGCCGAGGAACTGTTCATCATCAATTCCCCCTCGCTTCTTCTAGAAGGGCTTTCCTGGCGTGATGAGAAACCCTTCTCCTTGCGATTCGCTCTGGATGCCGATTCCCGTGAATTGAGATTGCACGATATGCTTTATGAAGATGCCGCGGGACCGTTGCGAGGTTACCTGACGATATCCAACCGTTCTTTGCTCGAATTGACACAAGGGGTGCTGTTCGATTTCTCGGCCTTGGCCGATGTGAGGGGTGCCGGTAGAGAACGGATCTCCATATCATTCGATCATGATGAAACGGATCGTTCCACTGCAAGCGGAGTGGTGTCCCTGCAAGATTTCAATGTAGGAAGGTTCCCCTGGTTTGCTCCCGATGCAATGGCCGATTTCGTCTTCGTGGGGAAAACCGACCTGTCTTCCCTTATGTTGGGCCATGCAAGTGCATCCCTCGCATCCTCTGCAGATACAAGCGAATGGAAAACCGATCTTCATTTTACCGAAAGCGGGATTATGGTTTCCGAATTGTCGTTCGAACGGGGCACCACCAGGGTAGCCGTCGAACGTGCGGCATTACCCTACGAAGGGGAATCTTCGGTTTCCCTCTCGGCCAGAGTGGAATCACCATTGGTATGGCGTGATGGCGACACAAGCGGGAAAGCCGAGGTGACCTTTGGATTACCTGCCTCCACCGATTTCTTTTCCTGGTTGGACAACCTTCCCACATCCTTGGAAATGTTGCCCGAACTGAAGGCAACGCATTCGGATGTGAGCCTGTATGGTATGGTGCCATGGAAAGTGGGCACCCATATCGTACGTTTCTCGGATGATTCGATCATTGTGGACAAAGGTGATCGCGGCACGTTGTCCGGTTCCTACAATTACCGTACGGGGTATCTCGATGTGCTCGCTTCGGAAGGATTTCCGATTCCCATGAGAGCCTTCGGCACGGTGGGGAATGGGAAAATTTCCCTCATGATGGAGAATATCAGGTTTGACCTGAAGTATCTCAATGCGATATTCGCCGAACCGATCATTACGTTCCAGAAGGGGAAGGCTTTTGGAAACCTCTTGATCGACGGGTCGCTCGATGATCCCGACTACTACGGAACATTGAAAGCCGATTCCATCGATGTCACCACATTCTGGACTGTTGGAGAAAGTTTCTCACTAAAGAATCCCGTCATGACGGTCTCCGAACATAGTGCCGTTGTCGCGGCCTCTCCGGTATCGGCCGTACATGAATCGGGACGACGTACCACCGGAACAATCCAAATGGAATTCACAGTGGAACAATGGGGTTTTCCACACTATCGGATCGATATATTGGAGATCACCGATCCGATTTCCATCTGGATACCCATTCCCGATATCGATGTGAACATCGAGACGATGGTATCCGGTAGTTTTTCGATCGATGGGTATGCCACCGAAGAGACCCTTTATGGGGATGTGACCGTATCGGAAGGGAAGATCTCGTTCGGAGTTCCGGAATTACCCATCTGGTTCGTACCAAAGACTCGGACCAACATCGATATGACCCTTCGCACAGGTAGAAACGTCTCGTTCATCTTCCCCAATGAGGAGTCGCCCATCATACGTGCAACCTTTGCCGATGGACAGGAACTGGGCTTGTCGGTGAAGGCTCCATCCATGGTGACCACTTTCGCCGGCGAACTGGCCTTCCGCAGTGGTGAGATCTACTATGTGCAGAAGAATTTCTATATCACCGAAGGCTCGTTGCGATTCCCTACACGTGGAATTGGCTTGGATTCCGATTTTCTACCTCGTCTGAATCTTAGGGCGAGACTGCGTGAGTTTGAACCTGACGGTACCAGGGTGGACATCTTCATGGTGTTGCAGGATGCGAGGTTCGACGATTTGAATCCTCGTTTCGAATCGATTCCCCTCAGATCGACCAATGAGATTCTCGAGTTGCTCGGTCAGAATATCGTGACCGCAGGGAGTGCAAGGGAGAGTGGACTCACCTCCGTGGTGGCTGTGGCATCCGCTGCGACGGATGTGATTTCACGTTTGGGAATCCTGCAAAACACGACGATTTCGCTCGGGTTCTCCAGCATCATCAGGGAATCCTTGGGCCTCGATGTGTTCACCATCAGGACAAACCTTCTGCAGAACATCTTGTTCGATGCGTTGCCGGGCGTGGTTGCGGACACCACCGTAAGTCCGATCGCACGCTACTTGGACAATACCACCATGTACATAGGCAAGTACCTTTTGGAAGATTTCTACCTGCAGGGAATGCTTCATTTTAGGAGAGCGTCAATCGGTGGAGTCAATTCATTCTTGACAAATGATTTGCGAATAGATACCGAACTCAGTGTGGAATGGACCAATCCATTGGCCACCTTCAGTTTCTTCACACAACCCGAAGAGTTGTCGGTTTTCGATTTATTCGATACTATGGGATTCAGTATTACAAAGCGTTTCGAATTCTAGTAAGGAGTACCCATGCTGCGTACCAGAACCATTGCCATCCTCTTGTGTATCTTGATCATGCCTACCTTGTTGGCCGACACACCGGCTTTGGAGGCTTGGTGGGAAGGCAAACCCATCGAGGAATTCGTATATGTGGATCTTGATTCGATCGAAGGGTCCCAAATCGATCCATTCGTGGAGCCATTGGTCGGAACTCCCTATGATCAGGATGCGATCGACGAGGCCCGGGAAAAGCTTCTTGCGACAGGCTGGTTTGTGGAAGCCCTGTTCATTCCATCGCGTGTCGACGGTTCAACCGAAAAGACCATGGTCTATATCGAATTCGTCGAACGCAAAAAATTGGTGGATATCAATTTCAGTGGCAACAAGTTCATCAAGACCGAAGAATTGCGCCAAGCCATCGGACTGAAAGAGGATGTGATGTTCGACACCACGATGATGGATCGGGCAGTACAATCGATCAAACGGTTCTATGCGTCCAGAGGATATGATCGTGTCGATGTGGTTCCTTCCTACGAATCCTCCTCCGATGGAGAGGGTATCGTGCTCTCCTTCGCGATCACCGAATACGATTGGTATTTGGATAAACCTATCAGATCCTTCACCTACAAAGGTCTGAAGAATGTGTCGAAGGACACATTGGACGATATCACCTATCCATTTGTCGGCAAGCCGTTCACGAAGAAGCTGTACTCCGAGCTGGAAGCCAAGTTGAACGAATTGCTGGCCTTCAGCGTATTCCAGGCAGAAGCGAAACGGGGAGGCACGAACAACAACGAACTTACCATAGAATTCAATTTCACCGAGTTGCCGGTGATCGATGCCATTCAGTTCCAGGGAAACAATGGCATACGTGCAAATGTGCTTGAGGATGAACTCACCATAAAGACTGGGGAATTCCTCTCGCTGAGCAGGGTGAATGCTGGCAAGGAATCCTTGAAGAGCCTGTATCTCGAACGTGGGTATGCCGATGTGAAGGTCGATTCTTCGTACGTCATCGATGAGCAGACCAATACACTTGACCTCACCTACACCATAGTCGAGGGCAGGCGATGGAAGATCGGTGAATTGGTCTTCGAAGGCAATGACAGGCTCGGTACCTCCGTACTGCAGAAAACGATCTCCACAAAGGTACAGTCCTTGTTCAATTCGGGCAATTATGTTGCTTCCAAGATAGCTTCCGATACCCAAGCGATATTGTTGAAGTACCAACAGAATGGGTTCATCGATGCGAAGGTGCTCGATGTGAGGCTTGAGGATATTCCTCAGGATGATCCCGATATCCGGAAGCTCCGTGTGGTCTTTGTGATCGAGGAATCGGAGCAATGGTATTTCGGCGGGATAGAGGTCGAAGGCAACACCGTCTACACCGATGAGGAGATCCGGAATCTGCTCACCATGCAGAAGGGGAGTGTACTCGACATCTCCAAAGTACAATCGGAGATCAGCAGGATCGCCGACCTGTATTGGAATGAAGGATATGTGGAGAACCAGATCGATATCCAGGAGACGAGGAACACCGAAACCCAGACAGTTTCCTATACGATGAAGATCGTGGAGAGGGGACAGGCCACGGTACAAGAGGTGATCATCAGGGGATTGACGAAAACGAAACCCTACGTATTGGAAAGGGAGTTGGCACTCCATGAAGGAGATATCTTCAGCAAGGCGACATATGTGAAGAGTGCGCAGAATCTCTACAATACCGGTTTGTTGACCGATGTGGTCCCTTCCATCAGCTATGGTACCGAGGAAAATACCGTGGTGGTGACCTACGATGTGACCGAAGGCAATCAGATGAACATCGGATTCGGTGCCACTTTTGGAGGCAATGTCGAAGGGTTCCCTGTGAGCGGATTCCTCTCTTGGTCCGACACCAACCTTGGCGGAACCGGTCGTGATTTGGAGATCATGACCGAACTCTCGCCCGATTCGCAGACAGCCTCAATCGCATTCCGCGATTCCTGGGTGAAGGACAAGCGCTGGAGCAATGCGGTGAACCTCTCCTTCAACCGCAGCACCTACGGCAATGGAATGATACTTGGAGATGGTTCTCCAGACACCCGTTTGAGGGACAACAAGGCCTATCCGTATCCCTATGCGAGCTATGATGCGTGGTTGGCCGATGGGAAACCCACTCCGGATTCCGAATTCCTGATGGGATACGAGTATCTGAAGATTGGATTGGGCTACACCACCGGCTACACGTTCGTATTCGATTCGGGGCGGCTCTCTTTTTCGGTGGGACCTTCGTTGACTCTCAATAGAGCCTATTACGATACCAACATCTTTACTCCATACGACTACTTGATCGGACAATACGGGGAGGCATGGAAGTTCTCCAATAGGATCGGAATCTCGGTGAGCTGGGATGGACGGGATTTGATCGACAACACCACCAAGGGATATCTTCTCACCCAAAGCGTCACGTACGCGGGTGGTGTCCTCGGTGGATTGTCCAATTACATCAGGACATCGAGCAGCCTTTCCGCGTTCCTGAAGGTCTTCGAAATCCCCGGTGAAAAACCGACCCCCGGCGTGGTGAGTTTCAACACCACCGCAAGTCTGATGATGGATCAATATTATCCTGTGGATTCTGGAACCTGGGACTGGGGAATGAGTGCTTCCAAATACGAATACCTCTATATCGATGGGATGACGATCGCGAGGGGATTCTCTCCCCAATTCTACTTCGAGTTCCTCTGGGATTCTTCTCTCGAGTTCAGCATTCAGATTGCCGAGAATGTATTGTGGGGTGAGGCGTTCGTGAGTGCGACCGGAACCTCTGGAGATCTTTCCACCATGGTTTCGACACCCTTGGATTGGTATTTCGCCGCAGGAATCGGTATCCGTCTGAAGATTCCAGGGTTCCCACTAGGACTCTATCTGGTGAAGAACGCCACCATGGAGGCAAATGGTCCCTTTACATTCGATCCGGGTACCATTTTCCGCAATCCGGACAGGAGCAACAGTGGATTGAAGCTGGTGTTGGCTATCACCACCAGCATCTATTGAGCATTGATGGATGGCTGTGATGGAGGGGAAGGCGACAACTCCCATGATGGAACAATATCTCGAGTTGAAGAACCGCCATAGGGAGGAGGTGCTTTTCTTCCGCCTCGGCGATTTCTACGAGATGTTCCTCGATGATGCGAAAGAGGTTTCCCGACTGCTGAACATCACCCTCACCAGCCGCAATGGTGTTCCCATGTGTGGGATTCCCTACCATGCCGCGAAGAACTACATCAAGAGATTGTTGGATGAAGGCAAGAAGATCGCGATCTGTGAACAGGTTGAAATGCCTACTTCTGCAAAAACCATCGCCAAACGGGAAGTGGTGCAGACCATCACTCCCGGTACGGTGGTGGAGGATGAGTTTCTCGAGGCCTCGTCCAACAACCACCTGTTGGTTCTATCGCTTTCCGGAAAGTTCGTTTCCTGTGCTTGGAGTGAACTCTCCAACGGTTCGTTTTCACTGCTTGCGCTTCCATTGGAACAACGGTTCGAATCGATTCGGGCACTGTATGCCCAATTGTTGCCAAGGGAAGTGTTGGTGAATGAGGACGACTATTTCGAATCCAAGGAGTTCGCTTCACTCGTCGATCAATTCGATGCGATGACCACAAGGCTGCCACCGTGGTACTTCTCCAAGAGCCAGGGACTCGAACTCTTGCGCACACATGTGGGTTCGATCTCTTTGAAACAATTCGGTATTGAGGATGAGGACATCGAACTGTCGTCCGGAGGTGCCTTGTTCAGGTATCTTCAGGAAACCTCTAAAACCTCTTTGGAACATATCACCGAATTCAAGAAGGTGGATCGTACGTTGCACATGTCGATCGACGAGTCGACCAGAAGAAACCTCGAACTTCTTACCAATCTGCAGGATGGAGGACACCAACGGACCTTGGTGTCCACGCTCGACAAGACCTGCACTTCCGGCGGGGCACGGTTGTTGAAGAACTGGGTATCCTCTCCATTGGTATCGTTGGAGGAAATCGAAGTACGACAGGAACGGGTCGATTGGCTGTATGGACTTGAATCCGAACGACAACGGATTCGTTCCCTTCTGGGAGGAACACGCGATCTTGCTCGTCTTGTATCGCGGGTGTCGATGCGTCGGGCCTATCCGCAGGACCTGCTTTCAATACGGCAATCGATCGCAGCCTTCATTGAACTTGTCGCCGAACATACCGAGTATTATCGCTCGATGCTCGATGGAATATTGGATGACGACATGGTGCAATCGCTCGTGTCGCTGATGGAGCTGCTGCTCCGTGCGCTGCGTGAGGATACGCAAGGTCCGTTCCTACCGGGTAAAGTGATCAAAAAGGGTTATGATGGTGAACTGGACCACTTGAGGAGCCTTCAACACAGTGGAACGAAGGATTTGGAATCCTATGTCGCAAGATTGAAGGAAGAGACCGGAATCCCCACCATCAAACTCTCCCACAACAAAATCATCGGACGCTACCTGGAGATACCCAAGACCCATGGAACGAAAATACCCGATTGGTTCTACCGCAAACAGACGCTGGTGAATGCTGAGAGGTATACCACCGATGAATTGGTCGAACTCGAAACAGCCATCCTTGCAAGTGGCGAACGGGCCGATGATTTGGAAAGACGGCTCTATGAGGAACTCCTCGACAGAACCGGTGCGTTGCATGAGCCGCTCATGAGATTGGGTATGTTCTTCTCAACCCTCGACTGTATCCAGTCCCTGGCCCAATGTGCCCGTCTCAATGGATATGTCAAGCCGATTGTCACCGAAGAGGATGTGCTGGAAATAGAGGACGGAAGGCATCCTGTGGTGGAACAATTCCTGCCAAAGGGGGAGTTCATCGCCAATTCCCTTTCCATGGGAACCGATGAAGAACGGTTTTGTCTCATCACCGGTCCGAATATGGCTGGAAAATCGACCTATCTGCGACAAAACGCACTGATTGTGCTCATGGCTCATGTGGGATCGTACGTGCCTGCCTCCAAAGCCGTTGTTGGTGTCACCGACAAATTGTTTTGCAGGGTAGGAGCGAGCGACAATCTCGCCAGAGGAGAATCGACTTTTCTCATCGAGATGCAGGAGGCCGCCTTCATCCTACGGACAGCCACCAGGCGATCATTGGCAATCCTTGATGAGATAGGGAGGGGAACCAGCACCCAGGACGGCATGTCGATCGCTTACGCGGTCATGCGCAGCATGGTGGGCTTGAGTGCCAAGACGCTGTTCGCAACACATTACCATGAATTGACGATGCTCGATACCTCGGGTATGCAATTGCTGACACCCGCTGTTGCTGAAACCAGACGTAAAATCGTATTCTTGAGAAAGATGCAACAAGGTGTCGCCGACAGTTCCTATGGTCTGCACGTAGCCGGTATGGCCGGAGTGCCGACCAGAGTGATCAGGGAAGCCGCCGAATTCCAGCGGCAACATTTCGCCGACTACTCATTGAAGGGCACAACCGGGCAACTCGATCTCTTCACCGGAGCGGCGACTGAAGATACTTCCGAAACAAAGTATGGTGCCTTGGTCGATCGTATCCGTACCTATCCCTTGGAGGATTCCACTCCGATGGAAACGATGCGTTTCGTACAGATGCTGAAGGAACAATTGGAATCCATTGAATGAAGCGGCAATCCGATCGATGAAGTGAATATGGCATGATCCATCATCTTGGCGCTTGTCCCCTTTGTGGAAGGATATCCCTCTTGGAATACGAACTGTGCCCCGAATGCCTTGTGACATTGATGGAAGGGGAATCCCTCTTCTGGAATTGCCATCACATATGTGCAACATGTGGGTATCCGTTGCTCCATGCCGATTGTGTGTGTACCCATGGTCGAATTCCCGCGCTGTTTCGCTACAGGGGACTGTGTAGGGAACTGTTGATCGCCTACAAGGAACGGGAAACCGTTCGTCTTGCCGACACCATGGCTTATCTCATGTGCGTTGCGATCACGCGTTTGCACACAGGGAAGGGAATCGTTGGTTTGGTGCCGATTCCCTCTGGTGGAGAGAATGTAGGGAAATTCGGTAGGGAGACCAATGCAATGGTCGCAGCACGATGTGCACGTGAACCGAAAATCGAAGTGCTGCCGTTGTTGGTTCGGGCAAAAGGGGCACCCGTACACGAAATTGCAGTTCACGACCATGTATTCCATATTGAAGATTTCGAATTGTTGCTCGCGATCGATGATGTGATGGATGCTAATTCATGTGTCGAACTTTCATTGGAACTGCTGAAACAACGGTTTGACATACCTGTGAAAGCCCTTTGCATGGCGATGGATTGACAATACTTGGCAAATGGATTAGGCTCTGCATAGTGAGTATTGATTTTTGGGGATCGCAGAGGCCGATCCCTTTTTTGTGGAGTAGCAGTGCAAGACAGTATTAGGAAAGACGAGTTGTTCCGGGAGCTTTCCACCGTTCTCAATCCCGTTGGATTACTGGTGGTGGATGTACGTAGGGACGAGCATCGGGACACGACACATGTGGTGGTCATCATCACCAACGAAAGTCATGATGTGGGTATCGATGAGTGTGCGAAAGCCCATCGGATCATATTCCCACGGCTCGGTGTACTGCAGGGGGATCGTCATCTGGATCTGGAGGTATCGACTCCGGGAATTCAACGAAACTTGCATGATGTATACGAGTTCTCCTTGTTTCGCGGGAAACGATGTCGCATCTATGATGGTCGTGAAGGTTTTTGGATCGAAGGAATCATCGACGTGGTTACGGATGAAGAGGTCGTCCTGTCCCAAGCGAGGATCGAAGATGCGAAAGAAACGATGGAGACGTACCATATACCATATGGCCATGTTCAGAAGGCCAAATTAGCATATGCATGGGAGGATATGTAACAATGTCCAATGATTTGGGAGATGCCATACGCAATCTCGTGAACGAGCGGGGAATCAGCGAAGACCTCGTGTTGGAGACCATTAGGGGTCTTCTGCTTGCCGCGTACAAGCGAAAGTTCGGATCGAGTGACAATGCAATCGTCGAATTCAATGAAAATCATGACGATGTGCAGCTGTTTGCCAAGAAGATGATCGTCGAGGATGACGAATACGATGGTTCCTTCGACGAAATCTCTTTGTCCGAAGCACGCGAACTTCACGACGATTGCGATATTGGGGACGAGATCTTGATTGCAATCGACCCCAAGACGTTCGACCGCATCTCCGTACAGAGTGCGAAGCAGAAGGCAAAGCAGGATCTGCGTGAAATTCAGAAGGATACCCTCTATTCGGAATTCAAGACCAAAGAGGGGGAGATGATCATCGGTTATTACCAGAGGGAGAGCAATGGCGACATGTTCATCGATCTGGGTAAGATCGAGGGAATTCTTCCCAAACGTTTCCAGAGTCCCCGCGAAGCCTATCGCAAGAATGACAAGATAAAATGTTATGTGCATCAGGTTGAAAAACCCGAGCATGGACAATTGAGGGTGATCCTTTCCAGGACACATCCGGAATTCGTAAGGAAATTGTTCGAACTCGAGATTCCGGAGATATATGATCATTCGATCGAAATCCACAAGATCGTCCGCGAACCCGGCTATCGCACGAAAGTGGCCGTGTATTCCCACCGCTCGGACCTTGATCCGGTTGGTGCTTGTGTCGGGTTGAAGGGAATCCGAGTTCAGACTATCATGAGGGAGATGGAAGGGGAGAGGATCGACGTGCTGCGTTATGATCCGAATCCCATCGAATATATCAAGAACTGCCTTTCGCCCGCTGAGGTGAAGCGGGTGGTGATCATTGACGAGGGGAAGCGGATGGCGATCGCAGTGGTCGATGATTCGCAACTCTCGTTGGCAATAGGAAAGCAGGGCATCAATGTGCGGTTGGCCAACAAGCTTGCCGACTGGATCATCGATGTCAAGACACTCGACCAGTACCGTGAAATGGATCTCGATATCGAGACCAAGGAGAAGGTCGATGCACTCTTCACAGAAGTTCCCGAACTGGAACCGGAGTACTTTGAAGAGGAAGAGGGCGAGTTGTTGCTTGCAGATATCGCGGAACTCGACAAGCAGTTGGTCGACAAATTGCAGTTCCATGACATCTATACCGTTGAAGAGTTCGTCAATCTTTCCGATGAAGAGATTGAAAGTCTTGGCGATATAACGGAAGATGAAGTGCACCGGATCAATAGTGTACTCGGTGAATATGTCGACATCGTCGAGGAAGAACAAGAGGGTGAAGTCGAACAACAGTTCCTCTGTCCCGAATGTGGACACCCCTTGACTTTGGACATGACCAGTTGTCCCAATTGTGGTGTCGGCCTGAGTTTCGAAGAAGTTGAAGAAGAGGAAGAAGACGAGGAGTAATCGAGAGAAATTATGACGGAAGAAGATAAGAAACCAAAGACAACCTTGATTAAACATGCGCGCGCAGCGTCACAGGACGCGAAACAACACTCCGGCAAGGAAGAGGCTGAATCGACGCGCCCTGTTGAGAAGAAGAAAGTGGTTGTGGTGAAGAAAAAGGTCGTGGTTGTGAGGCCACAAGCCAAACCTGTCGAGAAACCTGTCGAAAAACCGGTTGGGAAAACTGAGAAGGTGCAGGAATCGAAGACTCGTGAAGCTGCTGTGGAAGAGCCGCCCAAGACGACCGAGCAGAAGGCTTCCGTCGAAGAATCCAACAAGAAACCCTCTCGTATTGATTCCGAGAAACGGACCGAACGTCCTCAATCCAAGGGTGGTACGGCTCATCCCTTCCGAAGGACTCCCAATGCGGGTCCCTCCACACCAGTGGTGATGGCACCAAAGGATCTTCCTCCTGTTCCCGGACAAGGCCAAACAGCCCACGCCCATGCCGAATGGCGCAAGAACAATCCCACCAACAGTCGACCGGCACCACCTTCCAGTGGTCCCAGACAGGTCGGTCAGGTCGGAGGTTCGGGTGGAAGGGGTCCCGGAGCCGGAAGCAGACCTGGGTACCAGGGACGACCGGCTCCCGGTGGTCGTCCTCCCTTCAACGGAAGACCCGGTGGACCTGGCGGAAGACCACCTTTTGGACAACAGAATAGACCCGGAGGCTTCGGTGGAGGTCCCAGGGGTCCACGTACCGGTGGACCGGGTGCACCTCCCGTCGCGATGGACAATGTCTCGCAGAAACCTTCCAAAAAGGTCTATCGAAAGAAGAAGGATTTCTCCAAACCAGATCGTGACAATGAGCGGGATTTCCATATCAAGAGGAAGAGCCAGCATAGGGCGAACCCCGTACCCAAGAAGATCGATATCATGGAGGTCATCACTGTCGCCGATCTCGCCAAGAAGATGAATCTGAAGGCTTCGGAAGTGATCGGAAAGTTGCTCAAGATGGGCATGATGGTTACCATCAACCAGCAAATCGATTCCGATGTGGCCACCCTCATAGCCAATGAATACAATTGTGAAGTGAATATCGTCTCATTGTACGACGAGACGCTGATTGCCACCGAGGATGACGGGGAGAAGGATCTTGAGGATCGGGCTCCAATCGTCACCATCATGGGTCACGTCGACCATGGTAAGACCAAGTTGCTCGATGCGATCCGTTCGACCGACATCGTAGCCGGCGAATTCGGTGGTATCACCCAGCATATTGGAGCATACAAGGTAACGTTGCCGCATAAGGGCGATATTGTGTTCCTCGATACTCCTGGACACGCAGCATTCACGATGATGCGGGCGCGCGGTGCGCAAGTCACCGATATCGTGGTATTGGTGGTGGCCGCCAACGATGGAGTGATGCCCCAGACGATTGAAGCGATAGACCACGCGAAGGCCGCCAAGGTACCCATCATCGTTGCGGTGAACAAGGTCGATCTCCATGAAGCCAATGTGGACCGTGTGAAGCAACAGCTCAGTGACCACGGGCTCATGCCCGAGGATTGGGGCGGGGACACCCTCTACTGTGAGATTTCGGCATTGAAGAAAATCGGTATCGACGAATTGCTCGACACCATTCTCCTGCAGGCGGAGATGCTTGAGTTGAGGGCAAACCCGAATGTACGTGCCGAAGGAAAGGTCCTCGAATCGAGAATCGACCAGGGCCGTGGAATCGTGGCCTCGGTGATCGTCGAAAGGGGAACCTTGCGCCAGGGTGACAATTTCGTTGCAGGAATCTATCCTGGAAAGGTCCGCGCCATGGTCGATGACCACGGAAACCGGATCACGGAAGCTGGACCAGCCACACCCGTGGAGATCATTGGTCTCAGCGATATTCCCGGAGCGGGAGATCCCTTCCAAGTTACCGAGAATGAGAAGCAGGCACGTCAGGTGGGTGCGAAACGGCAGGAACTGGAGAGGCTGGGACAGGCGAAGAATGTGAAGAAGGTCACTTTGGACAATATCTTCGACAAAATGCAGGATGGTTCGGTTCAGGAACTCAATGTCATCATCAAAGGTGATGTGCAAGGTTCGGTTGAGGCTGTGCAGACCGCTCTTGAAAAGCTTTCCACTGCGGAAATCAGACTCAATGCCATCCGCGCAAGCGCGGGTGCCATTATCGAAGACGATATCAATCTGGCCATTGCTTCCGACGCGCTGGTGTTGGGATTCAATGTACGACCTACTCCGAGGGCACAAACCCTTGCCGAACGAGAGAAGATCGAGATTCGCAAATACAACATCATCTACGATGCGGTTGACGATATCAGGGATGCGATGGAAGGCATGCTTGCCCCCGAGCAGAAGGAGATCGTCATCGGACAGGTTGAGGTACGGGATACCTTCAAGGTACCGAAGATCGGCGTGATCGCAGGGTGTTATGTGACCGATGGCAAGATCAGACGTAATGCGATGGTCAATGTGATCAGGGACAATATCAAGATCCATACGGGGAAAATCTCTTCGCTCAAACGCTTCAAGGATGATGCGAAGGAAGTATCCGAAGGATTCGAATGTGGTGTCGGAATCGAAAACTTCCAGAATCTGCAGACTGGAGACATCCTGGAGGTCGTGGACATCATCGAAATAGCGAAAAAGTTGACATCTAATGAGTGATTATACGCATCAACGGTTGGAAACACGTATTCAAGAGGCAATCAGCACGATGATCGTGACACGAGAGATCAAGCATCATCTGCTGAGCCCCTTTGTCTCCGTAAGTGACGTGTCCTTATCCAAGGACAAGGCCTATGCGACCGTATGGGTATCTTCGTTCGAGGACGACAAGGTGCTTGACCAATCGGTGAAGGCTCTTGAAAGTGCCGCAGGTTTCATCCAAAAGCGACTTGCGGCCATTCTCAAGACCCGCAATACTCCAAAATTGCGTTTCAAGGCCGATACCTCCCTCAAGGAGGCCCAAGCCATCAATGAACTCATCGACAGTCTGCATACGAGTGATGATGAGTAGATCCTCACTCCTGCTCTTGTACAAGGAAGCGGGAATCACTTCATTTTCTTCCCTCAAACCGGTCAAACGTACGATCGATCGCAAGGTGGGACATGCCGGAACCCTCGACAAGTTCGCCGAAGGCTTGATGGTCGTACTCACCGGCAGCTACACCAAGTTGAATCCACTTTTGTCGGAACTCGACAAACGGTATGAAGCGACCATCATGTTCGGTAGCGAAACATCGACTCTTGATCCCGAAGGAGATGTGGTCGCCACTGCCGAAGCTCCCCACTTGGATACGATTCGCAAGGTATTGGAGGAGCAATTTCTCGGTACCATTGTCCAATCTCCTCCCGTCTATTCCGCTGTGCACATCGATGGCAAGAGGGCCTATCGTCTTGCCCGTTCCGGAGAGGATGTGAAGATGCCGGAACGCGAAATTACGATATTTTCGTTGGACATCCTCACATGGGAATCTCCCCTGCTGCGTGTGGCGGTCCATTGCTCGAAGGGAACCTATATCCGTTCGCTCGCCCGCGATATTGCGGTTTCTTGCGGCTCAAGAGGACACTTGATCGCCTTGAAAAGAACCGCGATCGGTCCATTTTCCTTGGATGAAGCGGTCGATCCCGAAGATGCCGAGGCGCTTTCGGAGCATGCCGAAACCAGTGGTACAAGGTTGCTGCGCATTCCAAGAATGGGAAGCATGACAGTTGACGCAGAAGCTGCGAAACGGTTGATGTATGGCAATCTTCCTCCCAGACGTGCTATTATTGCGTCATCTGTCGTTCATGGCGATACCTTCGCAACCGTACAGGATGTAAGTGGCCGGATATTGGCAGTGGTCGGCATCGATGGGGAAGGAGTACCGATCAAGGTCTTTTCCCTTCCATGCATGGAGAGTCGCATCTGATGTTGGAGTTTCATGATTTCGATCAATTGCTCGTTTCAAAGGAATTGTCGCATGTTCAAGCGGTGATCTCGATCGGTGTGTATGACGGGCTTCATATAGGGCACCAGAGAATCATTGGCACTACGGTCGAACTTGCACATGAGCAGCAAGGGGTGAAGTCGGTCGTCATCACTTTCGCACAGAATCCCAAGACGATGATAGGCCGCAATCCCTTCGACAAACCCTTGATGAGTCTACGACAGAGTACCGATTTCTTTTCCGAACTAGGAGTTGATTATCTGGTTGTGATTGACTTTTCTCCTGATTTCAGTAAACTGACGGGAGAGGAGTTCATATCCCGCTGCTGCAGCATGTTCAATGTCAAGGCGGTTGTTGTTGGAGAAAATTTCCGTTGTGGTTCCCATGCCGATACCGGCGTGGAGGAACTTCGGAATATCGTTCGCAGGTATACCGACGGAGCCCGGGTGGTTGTTCCGAGGATGTACAAGTTGAACGATGGAACCGATGACAGCAGTACAGTGGTGAGGATCACGCTCACAGAGGGCAAAGTATCGGAAATTCCGTTACAGCTCGGCAGGTACTATTCGGTGGACTTGGCCCATATTCCTTCCAGGAACAACGAATATCCCCTGCGTTTTCCGATCGGTTCGTTCGTGCAGCTTCTGCCGCCACCAGGAGTGTATGAGACGACACTGGTCATGGCCGACAGGTCGGAAAGAAAGATGATTGCGATGGTTGATGAAGAGTTTCTTACATTGACCGGCTCGTCTTCACCGGCGTCAAGCGTTGGCCATGGAGGTGTCGACAATACCGTTCGGTATGATAATTTGCTATTTATAAAGGAGTTGACGTAAAGATGTTGACAAAAGAGATGAAGGCTCAAATCATCGCGGAATTCGGTGGATCGGAAGCCAATACCGGTTCTTCCGAAGTTCAGATCGCGTTGCTTACCGCAAGGATCCGCGACTTGCAGGATCACTTCAAACAGTTTCCCAAGGACCATGCGAGTCGTCGTGGACTTCTCAAGATGGTCGGAGCGAGACGCCGGTTGCTCAAGTATGTGCGCAACCAGGATGTCAACCGATATCGCGAACTCATCCAGAAGCTTGAGTTGAGAAAATAATCGGTGGATCTGATGTAATGTATGGACCAGCCTCGGAATTCCCGTGCGGGACTTCAGGGGCTGTTCCCGTTTTCAGACCATCGAATCGTAGAATACAGAGAAAGAAAGAAAAAGAAGTAGGAAAGAATGATGAAATCAGTGAAAATGAAACTTGGTTCCGGTGAATTGGTACTTGAAACCGGAAGAATGGCCAAACAGGCCAATGGAGCGGTCTATGCCCGTTATGAAGGAAGTTCGGTTCTCGCCACCGTATGTAGTGGCAGGGCTCCCGACAAACCGCTCGATTATGTACCGCTGCAAGTCGAATACAATGAAAAATATTATGCCGCCGGAAAGATTCCCGGAGGTTTTCTGAAGAGGGAAGGGCGACCAAAGGATAAGGAGATTCTTGTATCCAGATTGATCGACCGTCCCATGAGACCTTTGTTCGACAAGGCCTTCGGTCGTGAGATACAGGTGGTTCCCACTGTGGTGAGTTCCGACATGGTCAATCCTCCCGACATCATCGCGATGATCGCCTCCTCAGCTGCGGTCACCATCAGTGATATTCCTTTCAATGGCCCGATCGCGGCGGTTCGCATCGCCTACATCGATGGTACCTATGTGGTCAATCCGACCTTCCAGGAGATTGAGAATGCCCAACTGGAAATTGTCGTTGCCGGAACCGCCGATGGCATCACAATGGTGGAAGGTGGAGCGAAGCAGGTCTCGGAAGAGATGATGTTGGAAGCCATCGAGACGGCCCAACCGGTGATCGCCGATTTGTGCAAATTGCAGACAGAGCTCGCAGAACTTGCCGGCAAGGAAAAACTGCCGATGATGGTATTCGAAGAGGAGGACCTCTCCTTCCTAGACCCCATCAAGGAATATGCCTATCCTCTCTATAAGGAAGCCTCGTTCGTAAAGGGCAAGATGGAAAGATATGCCGCTTTGGCCAAGGTCAAGGAAGAGGTGTTCGAGAAGTTCGCCGAAGTGATCGAAGAGAGTGAAAAACCAGAGAAGGTCTATGCGATGTTTGAGGATATGGAGTATTCCATTCTCAGGACATCCATTTTGAACGATGGAGTGAGGACCGACGGTAGGAAGGTGGACGAGATTCGTCCGATCACCTGTGAAGTCGGAGTCCTTCCACGTGCCCACGGAAGTGCATTGTTTACCCGTGGTGAGACCCAGGCTTTGGCTTCGACAACGCTGGGAACCGCCAGTGATGAGCAGATGTTCGATACCATCGATGGTGAGAAACATTTCAGCAACTTCATGTTGCACTACAATTTCCCTCCCTTCAGTGTGGGTGAAACCGGTAGATTGACCACCGGTCGCAGGGAAATTGGACATGGTCACCTCGCACAACGTGCACTCGAAGGGGTATTGCCTCCAAAAGAGGTCTTTCCCTATACAGTGAGGGTGGTGTCCGAGATTCTCGAATCGAACGGATCGTCCTCCATGGCCACAGTCTGTGGCGGTTGTCTCTCCCTCATGGATGCCGGTGTCAAGATACTCCAGCCTGTGGCCGGGATTGCCATGGGACTCATCACCGAGGGAGCCGACTACAACAAATATGTGGTGCTCAGCGATATCCTCGGAGAAGAGGACCATCTCGGCGATATGGACTTCAAGGTTGCCGGTACGAAGGACGGTATCACAGCTTTCCAGATGGATATCAAGATCGCCGGAGTGTCGCGTGAGATCATGGCAAAGGCGCTTGATCAAGCCAAGCAGGGGAGAATGCATATCCTCGGTGTCATGAATGAATCATTGCAGGCACCCCGCAACGACATCTCCGAGTATGCTCCGAAAATCCTCACCATCAAAGTCGATGAAGACAAGATCGGTGCGATCATCGGAACCGGTGGCAAGACCATCAAGGGGATTGCCGAACAGTCGGGAGCCGAGGTGAATATCGACAACGACGGCACGGTGACCATTTATGGTAAGAACAGTGCGAGTGCCCAAAAGGCGCTTGATCTGGTCAAGTCCATTGTTGAGGAACCTGAAGTCGGTCGCATCTATACCGGAACAGTGAAACGAATCATGGATTTTGGTGCATTCATTGAAATTCTTCCTGGTAAGGAGGGGCTTTGCCATATCAGCAAGCTCTCAAAGACCAGGGTGAACAACGTGAACGATGTGTTGAGCGTCAACCAAGTCGTTCCCGTGAAGCTTATCGAGATCGATCGCATGGGTCGTCTGAACCTCAGCTACATCGACGCGATCGAAGAGAAGGAATCCAAATAGGATGACTGGACCCGATATCCTGGTCGTCGCGAAACAAGGGGCACGGTTGCCTGTCTACTCTTCCGAAGAGGCTGCAGGCGCCGACCTCTGCGCATTCTTGCCCGACTCTCCCCTTCGCATCGAAGCTCAGGGGGGAAGGGCGGTCGTACCTACCGGTCTTGTTATGCAGATTCCCTTTGGGTACGAAGGACAAGTTCGACCTCGCAGTGGACTCGCTGCCCGTCATGGGGTGACTGTGCTCAATAGTCCCGGTACCATTGACAGCGACTATCGTGGCGAGGTGAAGATCATCCTCATCAATCATGGAACAGAACCGTTCATCATCAATGATGGTGACAGGATTGCCCAATTGGTGATCGCACCTGTGGTCCATCGACGTTTCGTACCGACGCAGTCCACCAATGTGACGGAACGGGGTGAACGGGGGTTCGGATCCACAGGAGTGTGAAACATGGAGAGACGGGGTGTCTCATCGTTCGGCACATTGCGAACCTATGTGTTGCGTGAATTCCTCCTCTCTCTCCTTGTGGCCTTCCTTTTCTTCTTCTTCATCTTTTTTGTGAACCAATTGCTCCTGTTCGCCCAACGGATACTTCTCAAGAATGTCGATCTTGGGAAGGTGATGGCCTTGGTCGGACTATCCATTCCCCAGATTCTCCTTTATACCATTCCGTTTTCCACATTGAGTGCAGCATCGATGACGATCGGGGATCTTGTGGCGAGGAACGAGTTGCTCGCATTGAGATCCAGCGGCATTTCCTTGCGAAGGATGTTCGAACCGATTGCAATCATGGCGTTGCTGTTGGCGGTGGGAACATTCTTTGTCGCGGATGCCTTGTTGCCCTACAGCCACCAGAAGTTTCGTGTGCTCTACTCCGAATTGCTGCGTGATCTTCCGACTCTTGAAATCGAATCATATGCGGTGAATAGGATAGGGGATATCGTGTTGGTGACAGGCGAGGTCGATGATGGGAATATCGGATCGTTGCTCTTGTTCGACACTTCCAACCGTTCCGACAATCGTGTGGTCAGTGCCTCGGGTGGGACAGTCACCCTTGTTGATCTGAATTCATTCCTCTATCGTCTCGATCTGTTGAATCCTGTGGTGCTCGAGACAGAGGGTGATTCCTTGGAACGGTATACACTTGCCCAGGCAAAACAGATGACCTATTATCTTGATTTCAGCGACCAGGTGGCGAGATTCACCGATGTGACTCCTTCCCAATTGAGTACAAGGGACCTGAGGAAAGCCATTTCCGTACGGCAGGAGGATCTTGCCACCGACATGGCGAGAAGGGAACGTTCACTGGCTGAGCTTGAACAACAGCTTGCCGAAGCAATCGAAACGGCAATCTCCGAGGATTCCAATGAAGCGTTCGACAAGGTGATGGAATTGCAACAGCAGGTGGATCGTCTTGAGAGCGAGCGTGGGATCAACTTCTATCTCCAATACTATAGGGCCGAACTGCACAAGAAGATCGCACTTTCGGCCAGCTGTTTCATACTGGTGTTCGTAACATTTCCTCTTTCGCTTCTCAAACTGAAACATGGACGGCTCTTTGGTTTCGGCTTGTCCTTGGTGGTGGCGAGCATCTACTGGTTTCTGCTCTTTTTTGCGCAAACAAAGATACTTGACGTCGCATTCAATCCCGGATTCCTCATATGGGCACCCAACATGTTGGTTGCCATCGTTTCCTCATTTCTGCTGTCGAGGTCGATGAGGGTATGAGAAGGTTGGACCGTTACATTCTGGGTTCGATGCTCAGGATCATCACCACCACGGTGGTGCTCGTCACATTGATACTCCTGTTGTTCGATATTTTCTCAAATCTAGAACAATATATCGACAACGCCACCTCCTATCGTGACATCGCGCGTCTTACCGCGTGGTATATTCCCGAGGCGATTGGATATGCATTGGGTCCTGCAAGTCTGTTCGCCGCAACCTATTTTCTGGCGATGTTGCATGCCAACAATGAAATGATCGTGCTATCGAACATCGGGTATCCCTTCAGGAGAATCGTGTTCCCCATGGTATTGCTCGGAGTGCTGCTTGCCATTTTCCAATTCGTGTTCTCGGAAGAAGTGACAATCAAGGCCACAAGGGAAAAAGAGTTGCTTGGACAAGAGATACTCGGTATCCGAACCAGTAGTGAAAACCGCAATGTCACACTCAGGTCTCCAGCGGGGGACTATGTGGTGTTTGCAAAGAGGTATGATGACGAGAATCGTACGATCTCCTCGGTAATGCTCATCATGCTCGATTCCGAGGGCAGCATAGCGGCGAAGATCGATGCATCCTCGGGATTCTACCAAGATGGATACTGGGTGTTGCGGGATGTAGTACGGTATTTGATAGATGACGAGGGGGATGTGGTTGAGGCCTACAAGGAACCCGAATACCACAATCGTGCAATCACGATGGATCCCGCCTTGTTCAGAAATCTTCAGGCCGACATCACCTCTATGGAACTCGACAGCGCCATCCGGTATGTACAACGCATCAAGATGATGGACGCCAACCAGTACATGGAATACGCTTCCGATCTCGCCGACAGGATATTCGGTGGCCTTACCCCCTTGATACTGATCGTGATTTCCTGTTCTACTGTCTTCACTTGGAGAAAGAATGTGCTCATACTCAGCATTCTCACGAGCCTGGCCATCGCGGTGGTGTACTTTGTGATGCAGATGGTGAGCATGATTCTGGCGAAACAGGGAATCATACCCCCAGTGCTTGGACCGACCGCTCCGATGTTGATTCTGACGGTGCTTTCGGTCGGTGTGATGGCGGTAAGAAGGATTTGATTGGAATGGAACATATCTATCGTTCGACACATCGTGATGCCACCGGCAACGCCCGTTGTGGTGTCGTTTCATTGCCCCATGGTGAGGTGGTCACACCCACCTTCATGCCTGTGGGAACAAATGGTACGGTGAAGGGCATGTATCATGATGCGGTCTCCGACATCGGGTACAACCTCATTTTGGGAAATACCTACCATCTGTATCTTCGTCCCGGTACAGAGGTCCTTGAGAAATTCGGTGGTTTGCATGCATTCAGCAATTGGAAGCACAATATCCTCACCGACAGTGGCGGTTTCCAGATCTTCAGTCTTTCCCAGTTGCGGAAGATCAGGGAGGAAGGGGTTACCTTCCAAAGCCACATCGATGGTTCCAGGCATCATCTTACTCCAGAAAAGGTGGTTGATATCCAAAGGATCATCGGCAGTGACATCCTGATGTGTCTCGATGTGTGCACTCCTCCCGAAATCTCCTATAGGAAGGCCAAGGAGGCATGGGAAACCACAAGGACCTGGGCCAAACGTTCCTTCGACAGGTGGAGTTCCCTGGAAGGGTTCGAGGGAAAATTGTTCGGTATCGTGCAAGGCAACTTCTATAAGGATCTAAGGAAGGAGAGTGCTCTCGCGATAGCCGAAATCGATTTTCCCGGTATTGCGATCGGGGGATTATCGGTAGGGGAGACTCCTGCACAATTCAGTGAATTCCTCGCCTATACCACAGAATTTCTACCGGACGACCGGCCAAGATATGTGATGGGAATAGGGAGCCCCGACTATATCCTCGATGCGGTCGAGAATGGCATCGACCTGTTCGACTGTGTATTGGCCACCAGGGCTGCGAGAAATGGTTCGGTGTTTACCGACGACGGCATGATCCAGATGAAGAAGGCAGTCCATGAATTCGATACGGGTCCGATCGCCGAAGGTTGTACCTGCACCGCATGTACCAAGTACTCGAGAGGATACCTCAGGCATCTGTTCAAGGCGAAGGAGATGCTTGGAGGAATGTTGGCAACCGAACACAATCTCACCTACCTGTACAGATTGATGGAACAGGTGAGGTCTGCAATCAATGAAGATCGTTTCCAGGAATTCAAACGATCCTATCTGGCTAGGTACTATGGCACATGATGGGGTGAAGGATTCAAGCAAACACTCCTCCGATTCCCTGATCATCATGCTGTGTACCTTGGCTTCACGTCTCTTGGGTATTCTCAAGGCGCGGGCGATTGCCATGGTGTTTGGTGCGACCGGTGTGGCTGATGTGATCAACTTCACCTTCAACATACCCAACAATTTCAGAAAGTTGTTTGCCGAAGGCGCCCTCAGCACCGCCTATATCCCCGTATTCTCCTCCTCAATAGCAGAAGAGGGTGGGGGAATCGTGAAATCGGGGGCCTTGCTCGCCAGAATGCAGGCCTTCCAGTTGGTCGTATCCATCCCACTTGTACTGCTTACATGGATATGGAGGATCGACATCATCAGGTTTCTCAGTGACTTCACTGATAGTGGACATATCATTCTTTCCGGTAATCTGCTGGTCTATTTCATGGTGTTTCTCGGTACCATTTCCTTCGCTGCCCTTTATGGGGGGTTGTTGCAAAGCCATGGTTCTTTCTTCCTTGCCGCTGCCGCTCCCTTGATCTTCTCCATCTCGGTGATCGCGAGTGTGTACGGGTTGAGCCGCTACATCGGAGCGTATTCCATGGCGTTCGGGGTCGTATTCGGTGGGAGTGTCCAGGCCCTCGTCACATTCCTCGGTCTGAAAAGGTTTGGTTATCGATTCACACTCTCCTTCGATTTCACTTCAAGCGATTTCCATCGTGTGATGCACACATGGGCACCTGTGACCATTACCGCTGTGATCGCGATCATCACACAACAGGTTTCCTTTTATTTCGCTTCCACATTGGAAGAAGGGACGGTCACCGCCTTCAGCAATGCGATCATCATTTGGCAGGCGCCCTATGGAATATTCTACAATGCGATCGCCACCGTGTTCTTTCCAGCGATGGTACGTGCGTTCGCAACAGGAAAGGGAAAGGAACTGGATCAACTGGTGCACAAGGGTCTTCTGGATATCGCGACCTTGCTCGTGCCGGCGGCCATACTGTTGACCACCCTCCGTTTCGAAACCACCGCGGTATTGCTGCAAAGCGGTCGTTTCCTGCTCTCCGATACGGTCAACACCGGTGGGGTGTTGCTGTGGTTCACCGTTGGTATGCCGGTGGTGGCATGGTACGGCTTTCTCCAGCGGGTATGTTACTCCACCAACCACTTCAAAAGTACCTTGGTGGTGGGAATCATCGTCTCAATAGTGGACATCGCCATCATGTTCTTCGGCATAAGGATGGGCTATGGTGCGGCGAGCCTCAGTCTTGCGAACACCGTATCCTTCGCAATCGGAACCGTGGTCCTCTGGGTTGTGTCGCGTGCCAAGGCAAAGGTTGAAATCGGGATCGGGAAATTGGTTGTGAATCTCATCAGGTTGCTGATAGCCAATATTCCACTCATCACCCTTGCGATCATCTACTTGCGGTATTTCAATGCTTCATGGTGGACCGATGGCAGCAATATTGGGAATCTGCTCATTTTGGTTGGTCTTTATGTGGCTGCAATGGGTATCACCATCGTTTCGTATCGTTTGGCGGGTATCGAATTCATTCAAGTGTTGTTCAGACGGAGAAGGCGCTGAACACCAGTCCAACGCCTTCCTCCACTGTCATGATCGTCATCACACTTGAAGCGCGGTGATCTTCCTTACGGTGAAATCATATTTTTGTTCATTGATTTCAAATGAGAACCGTTCTCCCACCTTGTGGTTGAGCAACTTCGCGCCAAATGGTGCGAGGTAACTGATGGTATGGTCGTTGGGGTTTGATTCCCATGGTCCGAATATCCTGTAGATATCTTCCTTTCCAGAAACATGGTTCTGCAAGACCACCTCTGTACCGAAAGAAACTTTGGATGAATCGACCATGCCTTGCGTCACCACGGTGGCACGGGAAATTTCATCGGTCAATCTCATCATGGTCGCATTGAGTATCCCTTGTTTCTCCTTGGCAGCCTTGAACTCACTGTTCTCACGCAAATCTCCAAGTGAAAGGGCTTCGCCAATTTCCTTCGAGTTCTCAGGGATGTCGACATTCATGATCCTGTCCAACTCGGCCTGCTTCTCCAAGAATCTTGCCTTGGTAACCAACAATCCACTGGAGACAACCTCGGTGGAACTCGTCTCCTCACCCAAGAAGACGAAGTCGGGATACTTGTCGAGAATGGCATGTTTCACTTCGATCTTCCTCGATTGCTCGAGTCCCTGCATACGTTGTACGATGAAGTTGATGCGTTGGGCCGAACCTTCGTTTGCGGTCTTGAGGAATTCGAATAGTGTTCTCTCCTCGAACAACAACGTGGTGAGCGTCTTGGCGATCTTTCGATTCTCGTTGGTCGATTTCTTTGCTTCGATCGCATTGAACGCGAAGTCAAGCAACTGCAACTCACTGGTGATGAGCGTTTCGAATGGAATCCTGATCTTCTTTTCCCAGAACTTTCTGTCGTAGGTTCTTGCGAGATAGGTGAACAGATCGGCGTTTTCCCTCCAATTCCTACAAGCATTGCGGAACATGTCTTCTATGACCTTTTGACGTCCCTGCTCACGCAGAGTATCCATAATATAGCTGGTGAGGTAATGGGGATAGAGCGAGATGAGCACCTGTTCGATCTTTTCGGGATCCTCGGTGGTCACCACATTGTCTATGAAGGATTTCTTCAGCTCGGAATCGTCTATCGCACCGAAGGTTTTGGGAACATCGTCCATCAATCCGTAGAAATGCTTGAAATCGACGGTGTTGGGTCTCTCGAGGAAGGGGAATTTGTCACAAAGCCAATCGACGAAAAGGAAGCTCGCAACCACCTGATCGGTCACTTTCTGGTATGAGGTGCACTGATCGACGAAATATTGGACCATCTCCATGAAGAATTCCGATTCCGGATCTCCATTCTCCAAGAAATCCCTCACTATGCGGATCTTCTGATAGAACCGTTTCTCGTTCCTAAAGATTCCCAAGGACTTCTCTTCATAGGAGATCGGAGTTTCCCTCACGGTATAGACATCGGGATCGCTGGGAAGGAATCCTATGAGAGGATCGTTCATGATGATCTTCTTGGCAGCTGTTTGCCAGGTGGACCACTCCTTTGCAGTAAGAATCGATGGTACCACTTCAGCCTTCATTGCCTTGATCGTCGAGGCGTTCTGGTTGCTGCTGATGAGGGTTCTGAGTCCCCAAGGCACATCGGTCTTGAACTTCTCGGCCAGCTTTTCCTTCGGGAACACACTCTTCAGTACCCATATGTGGTGTTTTGGCAACACCTGAAGTGAACTGAACGCCATACCGAGCGACATGTTGTGGTTTCTCTTCTGGGCGAAATCTATCACCACATTCTCATGGGAAAGTTCACGAATCCTACCGATGCTCCATGTCTTATGGTATACGAACGATCCTTTGTCGAAGGCGATGTTCTTTTCAAAATCGTCGATCGCAGAATGTATATCCCTATAGTTCTTGTCCAAATTCGAGATATCGATGCAGGATTCCAATCTACTGTGACCGGAATATTTCTTTCTATAGCATTCCACCAATCTCTCTCGGGCCCATTCGGAATGGGAATCAAGATCGAGCATGGTCTTCAATACGATGATTCCCTTGTCCCAGTCCTCCTGGCCAATCGCCACTTCATACAGTTGGGCGAGCATTTGTGAAGTCTGGTCCCCTTGGAATTTGGCCGCAATCCGTTGTGCGAGTCCCAAGAGGTAGGCGAAATCGTCGGGAATCATCTCAAGGAGAATCGTCCACACTTCTTTTACCGCAGGCAGATTCTGGGCATTGAGGAATCGTTGAAGCGCCTTTTTGTAGTAGAAAAGCGCCTTTTCGGTAATTCCCTTCGACACATAGCGTTCCGCGATATCCTGCAATAGATCGGTCTCGTCGTAATCTACCCTCACCAAGCGTTCGTAAAGGGCATACTTGTCCTCTTCACGTCCCATCTTGTCATAGCAGACGGCAAGCACACGGATCACGTATTTGTCCTCGAAACGATCGAGTACCTTCGAACACAGGTATTCCACGAGACTATACTTCTTGTTCTCATTGAAGGTTTCGATGAGATTGGTGATATTCCCGTAGTCCAGGGATTTTCTTCTCAGTGCGATACTTCCGGAGAGGTACATTGCAATGATACTGTGTTTGTTCTTCTCCAAATACTCGTCACATATGTTCTTCACTTCCAACAACTCTTCGGAATCGGTGATCTTGTCAAGTATTCCGTCGAGCTCCTCGAAGTTCGGTATCGTATAATTCGTAATGGTGGTCCTTGTCCATTTCTCTTCCGTAAGCAGGGTCTTGATGTTTTCTTCGTTCATTCGGCGCTCCCTTGATAAAGTGCTCAATTGGAACAAATAGTAAACAGCCCGAGCCGCGCATCCATTGGTTTCGGACTCCAAGACAGCTCAGGTGTTGTACGGTGAGAATAGTTCCAAGTTGCTTCCATATCATAACATGATGAACGATTGAATGCAATAAGTGTTTGCCTCCCGTACGGTTGGAAGCCGATGCCGCTTTCCAAAATTCCTCCTATCTGATACAACATTGGTATGGAAAGAAAACCCAATTGCATAGTTGCGCCGTCGATGTTGTCGGCCGATTTCTCCCAAGCCGGAAAGGCCGTCGAGATGATCGGAAAGACTACCAGCCAATGGATACATCTCGATGTGATGGATGGTATGTTCGTACCGAACATCTCGTTCGGACCCAAGTTCATCCAGGATATCAGGGAGCTTTCGAAACTGGTGTTCGATACCCACCTCATGGTCGAACAACCAGAAAGGTATATTCCTCTATTCGCCGCTGCAGGAAGCGATTACATCACCGTGCATGCGGAAGCCTCCGTCCATCTCAATAGAACCCTTGCCATGATCACCGATGAAGGTAAGAAATCCGGAGTCTCGATTGTTCCCTCGACTCCGGTATCCGCAATCGAAATGGTGCTGGATGAGGTCGATCTCGTGCTGGTGATGAGCGTGAATCCCGGTTTCGGTGGACAAAAGTTCATCCCTTCCTCATTGGAGAAGATCAGGCAACTGGATACCATAAGAAGGGAAAGAGGCCTCGATTTCAAGATATCGGTCGATGGTGGGGTAGGTCTGGCAAACGGAAAGATGCTCATCGATTCGGGTGTGGATGTGTTGGTGATGGGAAGTGCGTTCTTCGGCTCCAGCGACAAACAGGCGCTTGTGGCCAAGCTGCAGGGACTCGACAACTGATGAAAGCGGTGGTGCAGAGGGTTTCTTCGGCATCCGTCATCGTTTCGGGAAAGACGGTGGGATCGATCGACAAGGGATTGTTGGTCTATCTTGGAGTTGAACGGGAGGATACCGAGGCCGATCTTGACTACATGGTACGCAAGATTCCGAATATCCGGATGTTCACCGATGGTGAAGGGAAGATGAACCTTTCGGTCGGTGATGTCGGAGGACAACTGCTGGTGGTCAGCCAATTCACCCTCTGTGCCGATATGAGGAAAGGCAATCGTCCTTCGTTCAATCCCGCAGCGGAGCCCAAAATGGCCGAGACGATGTACCTGAGGTTCGTGGAGAAGGTGAGAAACAAAGGATATGTGGTTGAAACGGGAGAGTTCGGAGCATCGATGAAGGTGGGCTATGTGAACGAGGGTCCGGTGACCCTTATCATCGATACCAGGGAAAACATGAAGCAAAACTAGCATTGATGGAGTACAATATTGGTACACATCGAGAAGAGAGGATGATATGGCGAAAGGAAGCAACAACAGCGCACCTGTGGTGGTAACCGATACCAAACAAAAACTGGTTGCCCTGGAGGCGGCCCGTTCCCAGATAGACAAACAGTTCGGCAAAGGTGCCCTCATGAAATTGGGTGACAATCCCACCGATCGTTCCGTCCAGGTGATCTCCTCGGGTTCCATTCTCCTTGACGAAGCATTGGGGATAGGAGGGTATCCGAAGGGGAGGATCATTGAAATCTATGGTCCCGAGTCTTCGGGAAAAACCACCTTGGCGCTCCATTCGATCGCAGAAGCCCAGAAGAGTGGGGGAATCGCCGCATTCATCGATGCGGAGCATGCCCTTGATCCCACCTATGCGAGAAAGCTTGGAGTCAATACGGACGAATTGTGGATATCGCAACCCGACAATGGTGAGCAGGCGCTGGAAATCGTCGAATCGCTGGTCCGTTCCGGTGCGGTGGACATCATAGTGGTCGACTCCGTGGCTGCTCTTACTCCGCAAGCCGAAATCGATGGAGAGATGGGTGATTCCCACATGGGTTTGCAGGCCCGGCTCATGAGCCAGGCGTTGCGTAAATTGACTGGTATCCTGTCCAAGGCCAACACCACCATCATCTTCATCAACCAGATCAGAATGAAGATTGGAGTGATGTTCGGCAATCCCGAGACCACCACTGGTGGAAATGCACTCAAATTCTACTCTTCGATCAGGATCGAGGTGCGTCGTATCGAGGCCATCAGCAGAAGCGCCGACGACATCATTGGAAATAGGGTGCGGATCAAGATAGTGAAAAACAAAATGGCTCCCCCCTTCAAGAAAGTCGAACTCGATATGTTCTTCGGAGAAGGACTCAGCTATTTCGGCAGTATACTTGATGCAGCATTGAAGTATGAACTGCTCGACAAGAGCGGTTCATGGTATTCCTACAATGGTGAAAAGATAGGTCAGGGTAGGGAGAATGCAATCAACTTCCTCAAGACCAACAGTGATATCACAAGCGACCTCGACACCAAGTTGCGGGCATTGATCTTCCCTTCGGCCAAGAAGGATGAACAGGAGACGCAGAAGACGCAGTAGGGATATCCTCCCTTTACGCGAACGGGTGAAAACGCTATACTCGGTCGCATGGTACAGGAAACGGGACTGATGGATAGGGCGGGGGCGACTCCATCCGTCATTTCCTATTCGATTCGACAGTTCGAAGGTCCCTTGGATCTCCTCTTGCATCTGATCCAAAAGGCTCAGGTCAATATCTACGATATCCCAATCGCCGAGATCACCGACCAGTTCCTCTCCTATCTTGAAACCGCGAGAACCCTCGATCTGGATGATCTTACCGATTTCTATGCGATGGCGGCCCATCTGATCTATCTCAAAAGTCGCATGTTGTTGCCCAACGATGTGGATCCCGAGGAGGATGACGAATTCTCCGAGATGAGGGGAGAATTGGTTGAGAGGCTCCTGGAATACCAGAAGTTCAAACGCTACAGTGCCCTTCTTGCGGATTCGAACCAAAGTGGTGATCTGTTTATACAAAGAAGGAAGAGCCAGTTCATGCTTCCCTTCGAAGATCAGGATCTTTGGAACGATGTGAACGTATGGGATCTGTTGAAGACTTTCTCCACGTTGCTCAAATCGATCACTCCGGAACAGGTGTTCAATGTCTATGAAGAGGTGACGACAAAGCAAAAACTCTCCTATATGATGGAGCTGTTTGAAGAGAGGGAGGAGATCTCATTCTTGGATCTCGTGGTGAATCGTGAATCCCCAATGGATATCATCTGTGCCTTCCTGGCGATTCTTGAAGCGGTCAAATTCAGCATTATCAGCATCCACCAACACGCCCTCTTCGGCGATATCGTGATCAGAAGAAGGGAAGGGTACGATCCCACCTTGCTCGATGATGAGGATTATGGCGATGATGAGCCGTTCGACACCTTTCTCTCGCCGGAGAACGAGGTGCCACACCATGAACGCATCGAACATTCGGCGACACTTTATGATGATGAAGAGGATGAATACGACGAAATCATCGATCTTTCGGATGAAGGGGATATGCCATGAGCGAACGTAACGAGATACTTTCACCAGATGCGCGTCTTGTGGAAGTGATCCTCTTCATTGAGAATGAACCGACAAGCGGCGATAGGATCGGTAGGCTTACCGGTCTGGATGCCACGCGTGTGGATATCGCATTGAAGGAGCTCGCAACCTATTGGGAAGAGCATATGCATGGTCTCGATCTCATCGAGGCAAATGGAGCCTACACATTCCTCCCTTCGGCCGACCTTCATGGAAAGCTTAAGGAGTGCTATGGGAAGAAAGTCGACCGCAGGCTGTCGAAGGCCGCCCTCGAGACGCTCTCCATCATTGCATACTCCCAACCGGTCACCAGAAGGGATGTGGAGAATATCCGCGGGGTCTCGAGCGACAGCATCATACGTTTGTTGAAGGAACGCGAATATATCAAGGTGGTGGGTAGGAAGGATGTTCCGGGACATCCCGGGCTGTACGGCACCACGAAGAAATTCCTATTTGAATTCAATCTTCCGAGCATTTCGGCGCTACCGAAATTATCGGAGATCGATGCAGCCCGATTTACCCGAGACGAGGAGTTCAACGATGCAAATTGATTATCCCATCCGATTGCAAAGCTATTTGGCCAAGAGTGGATTCGGATCCAGAAGATCTTGTGAAAGACTGATATCGGAGGGAAGGGTTTCGGTGAATACCAGAATCGTCACCGAAATGGGAACCAAAGTCGATAAGGATGATGTGGTGATGGTGGACAATGTGTTGGCCGAACCGGCCGACAGGTTGTTCTACTATGCTCTGAACAAACCGAAAGGCTATGTCTGCACCAACTACGATCCGAATGAGACAAAATACGCACGCGATCTCATCACCATACCTGAGAACAACCTTCTTTTCCATGTCGGTCGTCTGGACAAGGATTCCACCGGATTGATCCTGTATACCAATGATGGCGATGCGGCACAAAAGATCATGCATCCTTCCAACCGGATCGAGAAGGAGTATGCGATCATGACCACCGAACCGATCCAACGGGCCGATATGGACGAGGCTTTGCGCGGTGTGTATATCGACAGTCAGAAACCGTATGTGATAAAGAAGTTCGAACTCAGATCGAAACGATGGGTGGTGGTCACGCTTACGGAGGGAAAGAACCGTGAACTGCGTAAGATCTTCAGCTATTTCGGCTATACAATCCGACATCTGGTGAGACTGCGGATCGGTCCCATCGAATTGGGGGATTTGCCGGAAGGCAAATACCGACCGGTCACAAAAAGTGAGATGTATGCCTTGTTGGAGGGAAAGAATAGATGACAATGGATGTGAAAGGATTCGTCGTTGCTATCGACGGACCTGCGGGAGTAGGAAAAAGTTCCATAGCAAAGATGGTTGCAGATCGTTTGGGGTTCCATTTTCTGAATTCAGGAAATTTCTATAGAGCTATCACCCTCAAAGTGCTCGATATGGACATCGAACCCACCGATGAAGCTGCCGTGCTTGATGTGGCCAAAGGGATTTCATTGGAAATACGTGAAGGAAGACTATTTTCCGATGGTATCGATGTTGAGGATCGTCTCCATTCGGACGCCGTCGATGCGCACGTGGCCCAACATTCGGCCATAGTGGAACTCCGTACGATCGTGAACCGACATCTCAGGAAGCTCGCCGAACATGGGATGAACCTTGTTGCCGAGGGGAGGGACATCACTACAGTGGTGTTTCCCGAAGCACAGTGCAAGTTTTTTCTCGACGCATCTGTTGAGGTAAGGGCCACCCGTCGGCATGCACAGCAGGAAACCGAACTCTCTTACGAAGACTTGGTGCGAAAAATCGCGCAGAGGGATGAGATAGACAGGAACAAGCCGATCGGGGGGCTTAAGGTCGCACCCGATGCGATCTATATCGATACGTCGTACTTGACCATAGATCAAGTTTATGACACAGTGTTACGTGCTATATTTACCCGAATTCCGGGTGAAAATAAGGATCAGGAGAGAAAAGTGGAAGAAGTGAAGGAAGTGTTGGAAACACAAAACGAACCTCAGCAGAAGGCTGATATGCAGACGATGCTGCAGGAACATTACCTAAAATCTCTTGATGAAATTGAAGACGGTCAGCTCGTTACCGGTACTGTTGTTCAGGTCAATAACGAGTATGTGTTTGTGGATGTGGGATACAAATCCGAGGGTAGAATTGCTCACGATGAGTTCTCCACTGTTCCCGCCGTCGGCGACGAAGTCAAGGTCATGATTGTCAACAAGGAAGGGAAGGGCGGCCAGATCGTCATTTCCAAGAAACGTGCTGACATCAAGGAACGAACCGAAGTCCTCAAGGAGGCGGCCGACAACCGTACTCCAGTGATGGGCAAGTTCGTGAAGGTCATCAAGGGAGGCTTTGAAGTCGACCTGGGCAATGAATTCTTGGGATTCTGCCCGTTATCGAAAGCGGATGTGGTCAGGGTCGAGGATCCGGAGACCATGATCGGGATTGCCGATTATTTCATCATCGACAAATTCCACACCGGAATGAAATTGAAGAGTGTGGTCTCCCGACGCGAATACCTTGAGAAGAAGATCAAGGAAAACAAGGAGAAATTCTTCTCCACCGTAAAGATCGGAGATGTGGTTGAAGGAACTGTGAAGAGCTTCACCAGTTTTGGAGCATTCATCGATCTCGGTGGTTTCGACGGACTTCTCCATATCAACGATATGAGTTGGGGACATGTCACCAAGCCCAAGGATTTCGTGAAGAAGGGTCAGGTGGTGCAGTTGCGTCTCATCAACATCGATCCGGTCTCCCAGAAGATCAACCTCTCGCTCAAGCATATGCAGGAAGATCCCTGGAATTCCTTCGAACAACGATATTCCGTGGACGACGTGGTGAAGGCTCCGGTCACCAAGATCACTACATTCGGTGTATTCATCGAGATCGAACCCGGTATCGAGGGATTGGCCCATATATCGGAACTGTCCTGGACCAAACGCATCAACAACCCGAAGGAACTGTTGTCCATCGGTGATGTGGTTGAAGCCAAGATTCTCGGCTATGATCTTGACAAGAAGAGGGTGAGCCTTGGACTCAAACAACTTGAGGAAAATCCTTGGGACACCATCGAGGAACGCTATCCCCAGGGCATGACGCTCACCAAGCCGGTGGTCAAGATCACCAACAGCGGTGCGTTCATCAACCTTGAGGAGGGCATCGACGGATTCCTCCATATCGACGATATTTCCTGGACCAAGAAAGTAAGGAATATGAACGACTTCTGCAAGGAAGGCGATGTGATCGATGTGGTGGTCACCCGTGTCGATTCGAAGACCCGTCATATTCGTCTTGGAGTGAAGCAGCTGGAGGGCAATCCTTGGCAGACACTGCGCCATGACTATTCGAAGGGAAGCACAATCAGTGGAGTGGTGAGCAATGTCACCGACTTTGGAGTGTTCGTGCGTGTCCTTGGTGATATCGAGGGCCTCATCTCCAAATACAATCTTGTCGGACCCGATGAGCAGTACACCGATGCGGTTCTGACCAAGTTCAAGGTCGGTGATCCAATCACCGCCGCCGTGGTCGAAATCAATCCTTCGACTCAGAAATTGAGCTTGTCGATCAAGGAGATGATCCGCAAATCACAGCAATCGGAGATTTCCAAGTACATTCATGACGACGATGGTGATACCTTCACTTTCGGTGACTTGATGAAATCCCGAGAAAACAATGTGGAATAGCGGAGCAGTATGATGGCAAAAAAAGAGGAAACGACAGCTTCGGGTAAAATTGCGTCCAATTTCAATATGTTCCTTATCGCGAAGAAGCGGATCCTGATCGGTATCGCGGTGGCCCTTGTGGTCATCGTGATCGGTTTGTGGATCGGTCTTACGGTCGCGGAGAATCGTGCCGATTCTCTGCAGCTTTCGATCGACAATCTGCAGGATACCTATTCAGAATGGAATTTCTTGGAGGACAAGACAACCTCCGAAGCTAAGGAAATGAAGGACTCCCTTGTCACCGATCTTACCGATCTCGCCGACAAGAGTGGAGATTCGTATCCTGTGCTCAAGGCAACGTATCTGCTCGGACTCATCGCCTATGATGGTGGCGAATACGATCAGGCTCTGGCACACTTTTTAGAGGTGGCCAAGAAGGGTGAAGGCACGTATATGGAATCGCTTTCACTCTACAATGCCGGTGTGGTCAGTGAGCAGCTTGGAAATACAGACAAGGCTCTGGAGTACTACCAGACTATCTACGACACGTTCGGTTCGGACGCCGCGGAATCGGCAAAGGCCCTTTTCAGTGTGGCACGTTTGCAGGAAGCGAAAGGTGATGTCGAACTGGCAAGGGCTGTGTTGCAGCAGCTTGCCGACGAGTTCCCGTCATCCGAATATGCAAAATTGGCCCAGACCCGTCTCGTGACACTCAGATAGTTGAAGGATACCTCCATGGCGGAGGAGTATGCATGAAGAGATGTTGGCGCAAAGGTAAGTTTCTACCTATCATCGTGCTGGCATCTCTTTTTCTGTTCATTGGTTGTGGCATTCCGACATATCTCAGTCTTGATTCCGACATCACCATTGTAAAACATACTGATGGAACGGCAGGTGCGAATATCACTGTCGCACCAACGGCCTCCGCCAAATTCACCGAATATTTCGGAGCAGGGGAGGGTCCCTCCCTGAAACTGTTCTACGTGTTGTCTACCTATGAAACTGTAGATTCTCCCATCACAGATATCGACGGTACAAATTACCGGCTGAATATTGTCGATGACACCTTTAGAAGCCTTTATAGGAACAACGGCAACGGAAGACAATGGTCACCTGAAAGTACCTCAGCTTCCGATCCGGTGGCACCCGGGTTCTTCATCTATACCGACAATAAGGACAATCTCAGGGAATCCTCTTCCTTCAGACCGGATGATCTTGTCTCAGAACCTGCGGGAATACTGGTGGGAACATTCGCCGGAAGCATCACTAAAAATGATTCAGATAAAAGTGCGTATGTATTCGGATCTTCTCCCGATATGGATCTCACCATACCGAACTCCAGTTTTTCCTTCACACTCTCCACGGAATCGATCACACCACCGTCAGGTTCTTCATTTCCAGTGGATGCAGTGCCTTCCCATCTGGTGAAACTCGAGACAAATGAGAGTTCACCAAGAATCCTCTATTTAACCGATTATAAGAAGAATCCTTTCGTTGACACCTTATCGTGGACCGGAACGAATTTCTCCGACCAATACTTGGAGGAGGATGGGTATTTCTACGAAAATATCGCCGAATCCTACACAAGTCCCTTGTATCTGCATATTTGGGCTGCCGTCTATGCAAACGGGGAGTACTTCACCAACATCTACTGGTCGGACCTGGAATATTTGGGAAGCATACCATTGTAATGGCAACTTCCCAAAAAAATGTATATAATGTATATTCTGTAAACTAGAAACCATCAAGGAGCATATTGGCATGATCGACTACCAACACAAGGATGCTGAACAGTTCACTGAAGCTGTGGAGAACCTGTACCATATACTCACGATGCTGCGCAGTCCCGAGGGTTGTCCCTGGGATCGTGAACAGACTCCTGCCGATGTTTCGCGGGCCTTGCTCGATGAAACCTATGAATACATTGATGCACTTGGAGAAAAGGATCTCACATCCTGCGAGGAAGAGATCGGTGATGTGCTGCTCAATGCGTTCATGATCACCAGGATCCACGAGGAAGCCGGGGATTTCACTCCCGTCGAGGCGATCAACGCCGTTTGTGCGAAATTGGTCAGACGCCATCCCCACGTCTTCGGTGAGGAGACGGCCAAGGACAGTTCACAGGTACTCGATCTATGGAATTCGATAAAGGAAAACGTTGAAGGCAAGAAATCACATGATGAGGATTTCTTCAGCCGTGTCCCCAAATCGCTTCCCAAACTTGAAGAGGCCTGGGAAATTCAAAAAAAGATGCGCAAGGTGGGTTTCGATTGGCCCGATATCGAAGGTGTGCTTGATAAGGTCGAAGAAGAACGATTGGAGTTGGTGCAAGCCATCGGGAATCGCGAACAAGATCCTTCACATGTCGAAGAGGAGCTTGGGGATTTGCTGTTCGCGATTGTGAATCTCGCCCGTTATTTGAAGATCAGTCCATCGGTTGCACTCCACAAGAGCAATATGAAGGTGAAGAGACGATTCAACACACTTGCAAAGCGCGGAAATGAACGCGATATCCCACTCTCATGGGAACATGTGGATACTCTGAATGAAATTTGGGAAGAGATCAAGTCCGAGGAAAAATTGGACTGATTTCCCCTCATATTGCCCACCTTCATACAAAGTGGTATCATACAATTCATCATGACGCAGGAAATCGAGGCAATCCACAGTAAGAAAGGTCGTAAACGCGAAGGTTTGGCCACGTATGCGAAGGTTGCCATCGATATCGCCAACAGGATATCCAATGGGGAGATTCCCGAAGGAAAGCGACTCTCGGGACGATCGATCATGTCCTCCGAATATGGAGTGTCTCCTGAAACCATTCGAAGGTCATTTTCCCTTCTTGAGGAGATGCATGTCGTGGAAGTGCTGCAAAACAGCGGAGTGCGGGTAACATCGCGCGAAAATGCACGCAAGTACCTCTCCAAACACGGCAACCGCAATGAAACGAAGGTATTGCTCTCCAAATTGAGATCACTTGTCGACGAACATGAGAAGATTGAACGGGAATTGTTCGAAGTCGTACGACATCTGGTTGACCTCAACGAACGTTTTGCCAGCAGCAATCCCTTTTATACCTATGAATGCACGGTGTCGGAACATTCTTCCGTAATTGGGAAGACTTTGGGTGAATTGTCTTTTTGGCAACAGACCCATGCCACGGTGATCGCGATTAGACGTGATGCTTCGATCACCCTTTCCCCTGGTCCCCAATTCTCCCTCAAGGAACTCGATGTCCTGGTGCTCGTGGGTAACCAGGAGACCCGGGAAACTGTCGAATCATTCATCAATTAACGCAGTATTGTCCCCATAAAATAGTAATAATATCACATTTGCACTATGAAAATATTGCTATATTGTTATATATATTATAGTTATGTCATATATCACTACCCTTGACAAACCGACAATCCCTATAGTTTAATTAAGTTGTCGGTTACAGGCAGTCCATCACGTACATTTTAGCGCCACGATGAGCGTGGACAATATGTGGGGCTACCGGTGTCGAAAATTGGAAACCGACTCCGGCACTCTCGCCTGCAATCGTAAAAAATCACAGTTCTAGGAGGAATTATGAGACGTATTACAAGTATCATGCTTCTTCTCCTGATCATAGCGATGCCAATGGTATTCGCAGGAGGAGATAAGGAAGCGGCAGCAGCTACCGAGGAAAAAGTCATCAGGGTGGCCGAACAGGTTCCCGGACTTATTACCCCAGGAGTATGGGATGGCCAGGCTTTCTCGATGAATTCGTCAATATACGAGTATTTGATTGAAATCAATGCCAAGACCGGTGCCATCGATCCACTTTTGGCAACCAGTTGGGAAAGTGAAGATGGGAAGACTTGGACTTTCAAACTTCGTGATGATGTGACATTCCATGATGGTTCGAAGTTTACTTCCGAGGATGTGAAATTCACAATCGAAAGAACCCAGGATCCCGATGTTGGACATCTGCAACGACAGGATTTCTCCATTGTCGAGTCCATTGAAACACCCGATGACTATACCGTGGTGATGCATCTTTCGGATTCTTACCCAACCTTCATCTATCGTTTGACCGACTACAACATGATGATGCTTTCCAGTGAATATGATTATGCTTCATTGGGAGAATCCAAACCAATGGGTACCGGTCCATTCAAGATGCAGCAGTTGATCCCCAAGGAGTCCGCTGCATTGGTGAAAAACACGGATTACTGGGCTGAAGGTCTTCCCAAGGTCGACAGATTGCTGATCTACTTCGTCGCCGATATCGATGCAAGCATCTCCATGCTGGAATCCGGCCGGGTTGACGTGGTTCCGTTCGTCACCCCAACCATCAAAAATCGTTTGGAGAAGACAGAAGGCATTTCGATCGTCACTCCTTATCAGGAACACCGTTTCATCGCCATGATCACCGATATGGAACCGTTTGATGACAATCGTGTCCGTCTTGCACTGAAATATGCGATGGATCCTGAAGTGATTGCACGCAGTGTTGCCCAGACCGAGCTCGGAAATGGAGTCTTCTACAATGAGAGTCCGATCATCAGCGGACTTGTCCAACACAAGGATATTCCTTTCCGTGGAAGAGATATTGAGAAAGCCAAGGAATTGCTCGCCGAAGCCGGCTATCCCAACGGGGTCTCGGTGCCTCTCACCTATGCATCGGATCATCCATACGGCAAGGAACTCGCACAGACGATACAGGAATTGGCTGCTCCCGCAGGTTTCGATATCGAACTCAAGGGATATACCCGTGATGTGTATCTCTCGCAGTACTGGATGAATGTACCTTTCTCCATCACTGGATGGGGTGTCAGAATCGACCCCTACATGATGCTCTCCCTTGCCTTCAAGGGTGGAGGCCCATGGAACGAGTCTCATATCGACAATGCGAGAGTCAACGAGCTTATTGAGATGATTTCTTCTGAAAATGATGCGGATACGCGTATGGCCTACTATCATGAATTGCAGGACATTTTCTATGAAGAAGGTTCGATAATCAATGTGGAAGTACCGTTGTTGATAGCGGTAAACGACCGTGTGGTGAACTATAGCCACCCTGTGTCCCAGATTCCACAATACAAATACATGGATGTCAAATGAATAGAACACTGAGTATTCTTGTTCGTAGACTGGGGTCGCTTCTTGCGACCCTGGTCGTCATGTCGTTCGTGATCTTCATGCTGGTAGAGATCATGCCGGGAGATGTAGCCCAGATGATTTTGGGCCAAAGTGCCACCGAAGAATCGGTCGCTGCATTGAGGGAGGCTCGTGGACTTGATGATCCCGTACTGCAGCGGTATGGCCGCTGGATCAAAGGTGTGGTGGTCGGCGACTTGGGCGAAAGTATCTACATGCAAGGTGTTGCGATCAATTCGATTCTATGGAGACGGGTGGGACACTCACTCATACTCGCATTGACCGCATTCATCATGTTCGTACCACTATCGATCTTCTTCGGAGTGCTTGCCGGGGTGAAGGAAAAGAAGCCGACCGATTCGATCGTCTCATTCCTCGGCCTCGCGACCATGGCATTGCCCGAGTTTGTTTCAGGAGTGTTCCTCATCACCATCTTCGCCGTTCAACTCAATTGGTTCCCGATTGTGAGCGTCATACCCATAGGTGAGAGTCTTTGGAACAATCTCAACATTCTCATCCTCCCTGCCCTTTCCATCACGTTCGTGATGTTCGGGTATGTCTCGAGGATGCAACGATCTTCGATGATCATGGTGATGAATTCCGACTACATAAGAGCGGCAATCCTCAAAGGTATGCCACGAAAATATGTGATATTCCGACATGCCTTGAAAAATGCGCTGCTTCCCACCATCACCATCATAGGGATGAACATGGGTTGGTTGTTCGGAGGTCTGGTCGTAGTAGAAACCTTGTTCGGATATCCTGGAATGGGATCCTTGTTGATGACTGCGATCAAGACACGCGATGTGCCGCTCATTGAAGCGTGTGTGCTGCTGATCACGGTAATTTACTCGCTATCCACTATGATCACCGACATCATGTACAGTTATCTGAATCCAAGGATCAGATTCCAAGGAGGTCAGCGATGAAGTACATACTCTATCAATTGAAGAACCATCCGCTGGCGATCGTGGGAATCGCGATCATCGTGTTCTGGTTGATCATGGCATTCTTCGGACCGTCGATGATCTCCTTCACCTACACGGCGATGGACTCTGAGCACCAGATGGCCGCCCCTGGAGAGAACGGACACCTGTTGGGTACCGATAGTCTGGGACGTGACCTCTTGGCCAGAATCATCTTCGGCAGTCGTTCCATCCTCACTGTCGCACTGCTTACCTCGATCTTCTCCACCTTCGTAGGAGTGGTCCTTGGATTTTCGGCAGGATATTTCGGAGGAAAGGCTGATTCGGTGTTCCTCAGGGCGATGGACATCCTTATGGCGATTCCTCCCTTGGTATTGTCGATGGTGATTCTCGGCATATTGGGCGATTCGAACATCGCGAGTCTGACGATCATTGTTTCGATCGCATTCGTGCCCGCCACCGCAAGGGTATCGCGTGGTGTATTGTTGACGGAAAAAAGCCAGGAATACGTATCGGCTGCAAGAATACGGGGAGAGAGCCATCTCTACATCATGTTCGTCGAGATTCTTCCCAATACCACAGGACCGATCATCGTCGAGGCCACGGCTCGTTTCGCCTATTCGATCATGATGGTGGCATCGTTGGGATTCCTGGGTGTCGGCATGCAACCTCCCACTCCGGACTGGGGAATGATGGTAATCGAGAACAAACCCATCATTTCGCAAGCCCCATGGGCTGTGTTGTTCCCGGCGTTGGCAATCGCCTCGTTGGTGATCGCCATTTCCATATTTTCTGACTTTGTCAGTAAGGTGTTGATACATGAACGATAATATTTTGGAAATAGAGAATCTGCATGTCCGTTTCAAGACGTTCGATGGACTGTTCTCCGCGGTTAACAATGTATCGTTGACCCTCGGAACGAACGAATCCATCGGAATCATTGGTGAATCGGGATGCGGCAAGAGTACCCTCTCCTTTTCGGTGATGAGGTATCTTGCGAGCAATGCCTCGGTTGAGGGGGCGATCCGCTACAAAGGTGAGAATCTCCTCGATAAAACCGAGAACCAGATGGAGAAATACCGTGGCAACAGAATTGCTATGGTGTTCCAGAACCCCTACTCTTCCCTCAATCCCGCTTTGACCATTGGGTTCCAATTGGATGAGGTCGGCATGCATCATCAGGGGCTTTCCAAAAAGAAGGCCCGTGAAGCAACGATAGATGCGTTGACTTTGATGAACCTTGGAGACCCCAAGGGAATCGCAAGACGCTATCCCCACCAGGTCAGTGGAGGTATCCAGCAGCGCATCTGCATAGCCATGTCGTTGCTCTGTAGACCGGACCTGCTGATCCTCGACGAACCGACAACCGCATTGGATGTGACCACCGAGGCGGTGATCCTCGATTCCATCAAGGAGTTGAAGGATAAGCTTAACATGTCATTGATGTATATCTCACATGACATGGGGGTCATCAACAAGGTGGCCGAACAAGTGGTGGTCATGTACAGTGGCGAGATTGTCGAACGGGGACCCAAGAATCTGATCTTCGAGAATCCCACCCATCCCTATACACGGGCATTGATCAATTGTATGCCGCGCGGTGGTGTGGTGAAGGAAAAGACCAAACTCAACACGATTCCCGGCTATGTGAAGCGCCGTGGTGCCAACGAGGGCGGTTGTCCGTTCATCGACCGTTGTGACAAGCGCAACGATACATGTGAAAGCAAATATGGTATGCGGCAGATCGGTGAGAAGCATTTCGCCGCGTGTGATCGTGCCTATGCGACCGATGTTCCCGACAAATTGAAGGAAAAGCTCATTCCCAAATCAAGGGAGGCCGAACAACCCTTCGATGAAAACGCAGAATTGCTCAAGGTGGAGGGGCTGCATAAGATCTACGGGACAAGGAGAAAAGTCTATGCCGTGAACGGTATCGATTTTTCCGTGCATCCACGTTCGGTCATCGGAGTGGTCGGAGAATCGGGCTGTGGGAAATCCACCACAGGACATATGGTCTCGGGATTGTACAAACCCACCAAGGGAAGAATACTCTTCGGAGATACCGACATCTCCATCGCATGGAACAAAAGATCCAAGGAGACGCTGAAGGATATCCAACTTATTTTCCAGAATCCAGGCAGAAGCTTGAATCCTTCCCATACCGTTGAACAGATTATCGGTAGGGCCATGAAGAAGCTGGCGAATATGACCGATGCCGCCGAAAGACGACAGAAGATCATCGATATCTTGAACAAGGTGGATCTTGGAAAGGATTATCTTGAGAAGAAACCTCGGCAACTCAGTGGAGGAGAACAGCAGAGGGTGGCGATCGCCCGTGCCCTTTCGATTTCACCGAATCTCATCGTCTGCGATGAACCTACCAGTGCACTCGACGTTTCGGTACAGGCTTCGGTACTCAACCTGCTCAATGATCTGCAGGTCGATACCCATGCCGCGTATATGTTCATTTCCCATGATTTGAATGTGATCAACTACCTCAGTGACTACATCATGGTCATGTATGCGGGAAAGATCGCGGAGTATGGAAAGCGGGACGAGGTGATGGAGCCTCCCTACCATCCCTATACCGAAGCATTGCTATCGGCGGTTCCCGAAGTTGATCCGACCAAGCAAAAGGAACCGATCGAGTTGCTGGGGCAATTGCCCGATCCTGCGAAGAAACCCAAAGGATGTCCATTCGCAGGCCGGTGCCATAGACAAGTGGGAGAGATCTGTGAGAAGGAGTATCCACCGATGGTGCGCTTTTCCGATAGCCACTACTACTTTTGCCATATCAAACCGTAAAGCTTGAGTAATCCTTCGGACCATCTGCATAGGAACCGAGATAGAGCATTTCGCGGTGTATCTCCATTGATGAGAGCACCGCGAATTTATCCACATCCTTGCCGAAAAGGGTCTTGATGGGATTCTTCTCGCCGGTGAGGATCACTGTATACTCGGCATCGCCTGCAATGGTCAATTTCGCTACCGATACTCCCACACCACAACAATGGACCCATTCATCGAGTCTTCCAACCAGAGAAGGGTCCTGTACCTTGCTGATGGTATAGACACTCCCTCCCATATGCTTGCTGAGTGTGATTCTTCGGTCGGTATCGTAGGCAATCATGCGGGTGAAGACGAAACCTTCCGATACCACACTATTCAACACGGCGAGTGTTTCTGCTTCAACCAACTCATCGCCTCCATGAATATCCACCAGCACTACTTCCGCCTCACCTACGATTCCGGTGGAGAGTGGATTGACGAATTCCATTTTCGGCTTCGGATTGAAACCCTTTGTGAAGGCAACGGGAATGCCTGCCCTCTGGAAAGCCTGTTCGAAGATCCGCATCACATTGATATGGGAAATGAAGGAAGCCCTTCCCTGTTTTTTATAAAGGAACAACACCGGTCTTGATGCCTTAGTCGTTTCCGCTTCAATCAAACGCTTCGATCTCTCAAGTGGTTCCAAGGCTTGTGGCTCGGTGACAAAGTCATCGGTCACTTGATGGGTTCGTCCACAGACCCCACAGTGCACCTCACAATCCGGGAGACACCGCTGGGTGAGAAGCGACTCTCTGGAAAGTTCCCACTCCCTGCGAAGGTAGGCTTTCGAAACACCAAGGGAGACCGAATCCCAAGGCAGCGGAGTCTTTGTATCGTATTCGGTATAGATCAACTTCTCCACATCGACATCGGATTCCTCCAAAGCCTGGTTCCAAAGATCCATCCTCATATGCTCATGCCACGCATCGAGTCGGCAGCCCAAGCGATAGGCCTTTTCGACAAACGATGCAACCGTCCCATCCCCACGACTGATGATCCCTTCCAGATAGGATACATTCGGATCATGGTAGGAGACCTTGGCCCCCTTGATATGGTACTGGATGTCCTTTTTTATGTGGGAGAGATGCTCCTTTGCAAAGGCATGGTCCATCTGCTTCGCCCATTGGAAAGGTGTATGTGCTTTCGGTATGAATGTTCCGATGTTGATGTTCAAATTGATCCTGGTCGCATCCCATACCGTCTTGAGATATGCCACGATCGCTTCCCTCTCCTCATCGGGATCCGTGAACGGCAGTCCTACCATGAAATAGAATTTTGCCAAACGCCATCCCCTACCCTTGGCCTCTTTGATGATTGCCACCACATCCTCCACGGGGACTTCCTTGTTCATCGATTTTTGCCACTTGGACAGGGGTGTTTCGATGGCGAAGGTGAGACCACTCTTGCGTACTTCAGACAACTGTTCGAGAATACCGAGGGAAAACGAGCTCACCTTCAAGGAAGGAAGTGAGAACGATACATGTTGCGGTGCGAACTCTTCATTCAATGTGCCGATGATCTTACCGATGTTGGGATGGTCCCCACTCGACAACGAGCTCAATGTAACGGTCCTGTATCCCAAATCATGCACATGTTGCGCCACTTGATTCCGTATCGATTCGAGTGGCATCTGCCGATAGGGCTTGTAGTATTGCCCCGCATGGCAGAAACGACATCCGTTTGGACAACCACGCATGATCTCCACCACACCATGGTCCTGGGCAACCTTGAAATGTGGTATCACATAATGGTCGAATCCAGCCGATACTTTGGTGGCGAAGTGGTCGTCGACCGAACGTAATGCAAGACGTTTCCCAGGATACCAGAGGAAATCGAATTCCTGTAGTTTCGCTATGATGGCAGTTCTTGAATGTCCCTTCAGCTTCTCTTCCTTGATGCATTGGATTACATCGGTCAAGCCGGCTTCGGCTTCTCCGATGTAGATGAAATCGAAGAAGGGTGCGAATGGAAGTGGATTGGTGACCGCCGGTCCACCGGCAATCACAATGGGATGGTCGTCATTCCTTTGGTCCGCATGCAGTGGAATCCTTCCCAAATCAAGGACCTGAAGGATATTCGTGGCAGCCAATTCATACCCCACCGACACACCCAGAAGATCCAACTCATCAAGGGGAATGCCATATTGCAAGGTATGCAGAGGCACATTGTGCGCACGCAACAGCTTCTCATAATCTGGAGCCACCGAGAAAACCCTATCACATGAGACTCCGTCTCCCATTGACGAGACCAGATCATGGAGAATCCTGATGGCATTGTTCGACATGCCGATCTCATAGAGATCGGGAAAGCAGAGCCCAACATGAAAGTCCTGTTCCTCCAAAGTTTGAGCTCCATAGGCATATTCTCCACCGATATAACGGACGGGATTTTCAATGGTGAGCAATTCGTTTCCGAAGCGTGCGACAATATCGATCCTCTGCATGCAAGTTACTCCATTCAGCAAAGGAGCGTCCTCGACGGACGCTCCCTACTAATTAAAAAATGGTGATCCGTAAGCCGGGTTCTGTCGTGTGCGGCCATCTATCTAGGCATTCCGTCTCCGAAATGCTCGAGCGACCTACCCGCAGGCTAAGGACGAACAACCCACCTGCTGCTTGGTCTTGCTCCTGACGAGGTTTACCCTGCCATCGTTGTTGCCAACGATGCGGTGGGCCCTTACCCCACCATTTCACCCTTACCTGTCTCCAGGCGGTATATTTTCTGTGGCACTCTCTGTAGCCTTACGGCTCCCGGGCATTACCCGGCGTCATGTTCTGTGGAGCCCGGACTTTCCTCCCATGTGGGCAGAACCCACATCGGCGACCGCATGGACCACCATAATCGAATACTACAACAAATCCTCGAATTCGTCTGTATCGACGAAGTCGGCCAATCCAGCCTCTTCGATCTCATTCTCATCGATCGGCTGATCATTCTCATCGAGCAATTCGGAATCCTCCCAATAGAGGACACGACTGCAGTAGGGACAGAAACGGAAATCGTCACCCTTATGCACATCGTTCACGAACTGTACCGGAAGCGTCATATGGCAGCCTTGACAGACGTTGCCATGCACCGGAACGATACCGACACCCGACTTGTTCTTGATGATTCGCTCGAATTTGAAGAGGATCGATTCATCGATTCCCGGTGTAAGGGAATCCTCTTGATTCTGCAGATCATCAAGTTCCTTCTGCTTTTGGGCAAGAAGCTGGTCCTTCTTATCGGTTTCGGTCTTTACCTCTTCTTCCTGGATCTCCATGAGCTGCTCATGTTCCTCAAGCTGCTCCTGAAGCTCGGAGAGGTACTTCTCCTTCGCCAAAAGGCTCTTTCTCAACGACTGTTCACGAGTGGAAGCATCCTTGATCTCCTTCTCCAACGCTTCGAATTCACGTTGGGTGGATATCAACTCCATTTGCTTCTCATAATTCTCGCGAGCCCTCTCAGCCTCATCCAAGGAAACCCGGAGAGCCTTCAACTCATCATGGGTCTTCTCCAATTTCTCATGCTTCTCGATATAGGTCTTCTTACCTCTATTGAGCAACTCTTCCTTGGTCTCGAGCGTCCTGGGAATCTCCTTGATCTCTTCAAGCACGGCGAATTTCTTGGCGAGAATGCCCTGAAGATCGCGAAGCTTGTCAAACACTTCCTGCATATACCTTCTCCTGCCTTGTAGGTCCTAAATGAAATCCTTCAATCTACGGCTCCGTTTCGGGTGCCTGAGACGACGCAAAGCCTTCGCTTCGATCTGCCTTATGCGCTCACGCGTCACCTCAAAATACAATCCCACCTCTTCCAGTGTCAATGAGTAACCGTCCTCAAGTCCAAAACGCATCTTGAGTACTTCCTGCTCACGGGGAGGCAGTGTCTCCAACACCTCCTGCAACTGCTCCTGCAATAGGGTGAATGCAGTTTGGGTGGCGGGATTCTCCACATCCTTGTCCTCGATGAAATCGCTGAGCAGGGAATCCTCCTCCTCTCCCACTGGAGTTTCGAGGCTGATGGGTTCCCTCGCGACGTTCTTCACCGCCTTCACCTTCTGTGCGGTCCAACCAAGTTTTTCCGCGACTTCCTCATCGGTGGGTTCCCTTCCATAGGTTTGCATGAGCATCCTCGATTCGCGGACAACCTTGTTGATCTGCTCAATCATATGCACAGGCACACGAATCGTCCTCGCCTGATCGGAGATGGAACGGGTGATGGCCTGTCGAATCCACCATGTGGCATACGTGCTGAACTTGTATCCCTTGCGGTACTCGAACTTCTCGACAGCCTTGATCAACCCGATGTTTCCCTCCTGTACGAGATCGAAGAAGTGCAGTCCCCTATTGGTATACTTCTTGGCAATGCTCACCACGAGTCTCAGGTTGGCCTGGATCAGTCGATCCTTGGCACTCTTCATCATCTCCCGGCCACGCATGATTTCCTTGGCGTTGGCGATGATGTCTTCACAGGATTCCTCGAATTCGTACTCGATGTTCTTCAACTCCTTGTCGGTAAGCTGTACATCGCGTATCAACTCCTTGATCCTGTCGGCACTCATGTTTAGGCGGTTTTCCACCTCAATCCTTTGCGAAGGAACGGCCAGGCTTCTTCCCATAAGGCGAAGTTCACGCACGCTGCCCACGCCGAGTTGGTTCTCAATATGGGTCTTCTTCCTCTGCAAATCATAGATGCTTCGCTCGGCTGCAAGATATCGCTCGGTGAAGCCATTGATCTCCTCAGGCTGCATTTCAACCTTTGAGAGTTTCTTCATCAGAGTGCTGCGTTTCTTGCAAAAATTCTCATCCTTCAGAATCTCGCCACCGGTGGCGACAGTCTTCTTCTTCAGTTCAATATAGCTTTTAAGCGGAGACTGGATATCCTTGAGCGTCTCACGATAAAATTGGGCATACCGCTTCTGGTCATTCATCTTCTCCTTCAACTCTTTGGGAGAGAACTCGAGTTCCTCCTCATCGAAGCGGGTATTCACCACTTCCATAATGTCGTTGAAGCTCGAGATGAGCACACCAGACTTGAGGATCACATCCTTGATGATCTCGGCACCCTCTTCCATTCGCTTGGAGAGCTCAACCTCCTGTTCCGCATTGAGCAGGTTTTCCCTGCCGATCTCACGGAGGTACAATCTGATGGGGTCGTCAACGGATGAATCGCTCTTGTCCGAACCAAGGATATTGCTGCGGCGACCACTTTCCCTATTGGAGTCCCGTTCCCCATCGTCCTCTATGTCCCTGATGGATTTTCGACGACCACCTTCATAGCCCCCGATCTCATCGAATGATCCCATATCGGCTTTGGAATAGGCTTTGCCCAACTCCTCCTCATCCGAATCGTCCTCATCCTCGTCGTCATCGAGGTCCTCTTCCTCTTCAATCTCTTCGTCGTCCAATTCCTCATCATGGTCGTCGATGAGCTTCTCGTCATCCAAATCGTCCACTGAGTGACGCGAACTTGAGATTCCTGAGATGTCGGTGAGATCCCCATCCATCATGGCATCTTCGAGATCTTCTTCGATCTCCTCTTCATCTTCGTCAAGCTCGTCCTCGATCAAGGGCTCGTCATCGATTTCATGTTCGTCCTCATGTTCGATTCCTTCCCGCTTCCTTGCCGCCTGCTCTTCCTCGATGTGTTTCAACAAATCGTTCTCCATATCCTCTTCGCTCACCAAAATCCCGTGTTGGGATTCCAATGAATTCAATAATTCTTCCAAATAATGTTCATCATCCCGAAGGTCCTGTGGCAATATGCGACGCACCTCCTCCAATGAGAGGTGCCCGTCACGCTTTCCTTTTGCGACCAACGTTGCGTAAAATTCTTGATTCTCCATTTCAGACATGTTCTGGTTTCCTCATTCCTGCAATCTTTTCATCCAAAGATTTCTTTTCCAGAAGCAAATTGGAGAGCTCCATGGATACAGAGCCATCCTTTTCAGCCAGTCGAATCAAATTCTCAACATTTTTTCTCTTCTTTTCCAAAGAACGAAGGGTGATGCGCCGTACCGATTCATCAAGGATCTGCTCCGGTTGATTGGTGAACTCTCCGGTTTGGAAGCTCAACGCAACCATATTCCTCAAATATCCTTCGGGAACCAACCTGAGCAACACCTCATCGGAAGTATCGCCTCCTTCTCTGGAAGCATCTTCGAGCACGGTATACAATTCAACCGCCTGTTCATCCACCAATTCGTCGATTTTCAACCGATTCCTGTAGATAGGAAACAGTGTCCTGTTGTTCATCAACGTCAACATGGCATACAGATCCGTGGAGAGTTTCCAACCTCCATGGGAAGGATCGGATCCATTTCCACTTCGTTCATCCACCTCCCGTCTCCGTATGGTCGTACCGGCGCTCCGATTCACGAAATCGTGCATAAGTGTTTCTTCATCCAATTGTAGATAATCGGCCAAATCACGCAAATGACTTTGCCTCACAATTTCAGAATCCACCGCAGCCAAGAATGGTTGTATCTCGGAAAATATTTGCAATTTCCCTGTCGCCTTCTTACCATCATACATGGTAATCGCCGAATGTACAAGATAATCGAAGCCGCTTTTACTGATCCGACATGCCTTTGCCAACGATTCTTCACCTTGTGTTTCCATAAGCTCGGCAGGGTCTTTCGCACCATCCAATACAATTACACGGGATTCGAGTCCAAGTTGTTCGCAGATGATCAAGGCCTTCTTCGTCGCAGCCCTTCCCGCATCATCTCCATCGAACAGTGTGAAGGCCTTTTTCGCGTATCGTCGCAACAATTTCCCTTGGTCTGTGGTGAATGCAGTCCCCAACGGAGCAACCGCGGTGGCGAGTCCTGCCTGATGCATGGCCATCACGTCGAAATATCCTTCGCAAAGGATGAAGGATTCTTGATTCTTCAATTCGGACAGGCTCTCGTACATCCCATATACAATCTCTCTCTTTTTGTAGAGTGACGTCTCTGGAGTGTTGATGTATTTCGCTCTCGAATTTCCCGACAAATCCCTTCCTCCGAAGGCAACCACCCTTCCCTGCCAATCCCTGATGGGAAACATCAAACGATTTCTGAACAATGGATAAGTGACATTGTTGCGAGTGAAGAGTCCCGAACGGGAGAGTATCTTGTCACTGTAATCCTTGGACCTGAGAAAGTGATACAGCCAATTCGGATCATCGGGAGCATACCCTATGAGAAAGGTTTCCATCGATTTGGTGGAGAATCCACGTTTCTGCAAATATTCGCGGGCCGGGATGCCCGAATCGGTATGTTGGAGGATGTAATGGAAACTCGCCGCCAACTTCTCATACAGATCACGGAGCGTCTCCATTTCAGTGCGTCTACGACGATCTGCCGGAGTCTCATCCAAAATTTGCACTCCCGCTTCCTCTGCAAGCTTGTGGACCGTCTCGACGAACGTGAGATGATCCATCTCCATCACAAAATCAAAGAGGGAACCACTCTTGCCACATCCGAAACAATGGAAAAACCCTTTTTCAGGGAGCACGGAAAACGAGGGCGTCTTCTCTTCATGAAAAGGACAGAGACCCCAAAAGCGATCCCCCTTCCTATGTAGTGTAAGATAACGGGACACCACATCCACCAGAGAAATACGGTTCTTGATCTCTTCTATGACAGAACTGGAAATCTTCGCCATACACTCCCATTCAGTCGAACACCTCTTCCCATACCGCCGGTTCGACTCCTTCACGCATGTGCAACATACGCTCTATCTCTTCGGAATCATGAAGCTCCCCTGTTCCTATTCCAGGGCACCATGCCGACTCCAATTCCCACGAACGCTTGTCGGACAACACCGTATTCCAGAAGGGATACGTCGCACACTGGACAGGCCTGGCTTCATAGACACCACATCCCCGATCGTTCAAGAATACACAATCGTGGTTGTCTTTCTCCAAAAGGCTTACATAAGAGATACTACCCATCGGTACCTTTCGGCAATAGCGCAGGAGGAATTCCTTCCTCGAAAGACAGAGATGAGAGGCCAATTTCTGTAGATCATCGATCGTCACGAAGACATATCCCGGTTCTACACCGCAACAATAGCGGCAACCGGGCTTGCAGGAAAAACGGAGCCCGTTGTCATAAAAACGACTCATCGCACCCCCTGAAAAGAAGAACAGGCCTCCCGCTCGGGTAGACCTGTTTGAATGGGGAGAGAAGGATTCGAACCTTCGAAGGCTGAGCCAACAGATTTACAGTCTG
>CAYZJV010000002.1:0-3462 GCA_964478945.1 uncultured Spirochaetaceae bacterium
TTCAAGGACAGCTTCAGCCTCGCACTCCTCGATAATCTTGGGAGGAATGCATTTGAGCGTCAGTGTGATCAATAGGGGAAGAATCAACATATCATCAAGGTATCCCAACAGGGGAATGAAATCGGGAATCAAGTCAATGGGAGACAAGGCATATCCCACGGTAATGCCAGCCAACACTTTGGCAAGCAACGGTGTATCGGATCGCTTCATGGCCAAGAACACCACAGGTATTCGATGTAGGATCTTTTTTACCTTCTCCTTATGATTCATCCAAATCCCCCGCATAGAGTCCAACTATTGGCGAATCAATCCTACTCCTGGAGACCGACACATGCAAGTATCCACACCAAACAGGTTGCGAATCATGTGGTTGATGGAATTACAGGTTGAAATGAGTTGATTATATTGTGAATACTTCAAACATGAAGTCGTACTCCTTGATCTTCCAAGGCATGTTGCACCACTTCGATATCCATCTCAGCCATACTTGATAGGCAAAGGTGTTGTGAGTAGAGAGCAGCGATGGTTCCCGCGGCCTGACCGGTTGCAGCAGATTGAGGTATGCACCTTAAAACTTCGTATGCTGCATCATCGGCTGAGACGCATCTTCCAGCGGCAACGATATTGGCAATCCCTTTTCCAAATAGAGAAAGGAATGGTAGTTCATACACCCTTCCAGCGGTCCGCCAATCGGCTACACATCCTACGGAAGATGCAACAAATCGATTGCAATCGGATTCGTTTATCTTCTCATACCCGATGAGCCGTCGAACACAACGCAACTGGGGAATCTTGGGTGTTGCGACCACCATCACATCTTTGTCGGGATTTCCTATGTCCGCATCCTTGAGAATCGCATCTCTACACGACATCATGTAATTGGAGACTTCTTGGGAATTATCGCCTGTGTACCCCCCACTGCCTGCCCTTTTGTGATCGAAGGCCCCATGGGCATCCGCCCCAAGCATCCTCATCTCGATAGAACCCGATTTTGAAGTAGTCTGATACCAGCAACTGAAAGGATTGGTTCTTGATTCGGTCGCTACTTTCGCCCTATGCAGTACCGAGGCCTCCCCCGTAGCATCAACAATAGCGTTCGCCGTATACAGAGACAATCCCTCTTTGGTCGCCAATACGACACCAATACAGCGAGTTCCCTCACATACCACATCGATAAACGTGGTATCGTAGAGGATGGAGCATTTTTGGTCTATCAGCAATCGCTCCAAAAGTATTGCGAACTCCTCCGGAATGAACCATGTCTGCATCCGGTCCCCCGCAGGATACGTCTTCCGGGTGATCGCAGTGGTGCATGTCTTGGCAATCTCGAGTAGTTCCTGCGGAATTCCGGTGGAAACAAGATTCCCCTTTCCATCACAAACAGGCAGATACCAGGATATGAGACCCAAGGTTGCCAACCCACCTACGTTGCAGTGTTTTTCAACCAGTAGTACCCTGGATCCTTGTCGTACCGCGGCGAGCGCTGAACTTACACCGGCAATTCCTCCACCGACGATTATCACATCATAATTGTCGACCATCGGTATTCTTGATGCATATTCCCAATGCACGGATCACTCCTTCACTGCACCGGCAACCATGCCTCTGATGAAATACTTTTGAGCCCACATGAAGAACGCCAACAAAGGCAAGGACACCACCACGGTGGCGGCGCTTATCTCATTCCAATGTACGGTCATCTCAGAAACCATCGACCCAAGCTTCAGAGCCACAGTCATCTTTTCCGGCGACTCAATGATCACCAACGAAAAGATGAATTCCGCCCAAGAAATGATAAAGGTATAGAGTGCGACTGAGATGAGTCCAATTTTCGAAACAGGAAACACTACTTTCCAGTACGCTCCCATCAGGGAGCAACCGTCTATGTATGCGGCCTCTTCCAGATCAGCGGGAATATTCTCATAACTACCGATGGACATCCATACTGCAAATGGTAATGTAAATGCAATATTGATCAGTATCAACGCCAAGTGGGTATCCAGTAGATTCAATGTGCAAATAAATTTGTACATCGGTATGAGAATCGAAGGTCCGGGAAACATCTGGGTGATCAACAGAAGAATCAGCAAAGAAGCAGCTCCCTTGAATTTGAACCGTGAAAACGCATAACCGCTCAAGGATGCGAACATGGTAACGATCACGGTGGTAATCACCGAAATTTTCAGACTGTTGAGCAGATACCTTGGCCATGAGCCGAAACGATAATTGAACAGTATGAATTCATAGGTTTCTAGAGTTGGTTTCTTGGGAAAATACTCGATGGGGATCTTCTGCACAGCCTCATACGATTTGAACGACGAGATGAAGATCCACGCAAAGGGGACCAACACGACCACAAGGATCACCACACAGAAAAGATCAACCATAAGATTCTTATTTCGCACATTTTTCGTTATGGACATGATTCCTCCAATGCTCCTATCGTTTCGTGACTACCCGCTTCCAGCTGGATCGGAACAAGTAGAGGTAGAGTATGCTCAATATCAGGATGATGATGAAATTCGCCACAGAAAGCACGGAGGCTTCCCCAAACCGATAATACTTGAAGCCTGTCTTGTAGAGGTGTGTCGAAATCAACTCGGTATAATGGAGGGGGCCACCTCCCGTCATGATCAATACAAGAGCGATACTGTTGAGAATCCAAATGGTATTCATCAACGATGTGGTCATCAAAAGGAATTTGATGCCAGGTATGGTGATGTAGAAGAAACGCTGGAACACATTGGCACCATCGACCATCGCCGCTTCATACCTCTCTTGCGGAATCCCCTTTATCGCAGCGGAAACCATGATTCCTTGAAATGGAAACAAACGCCAGGCAAGGACCGCGACCAATACAAACAAAGCCTTCTTCGGGTCGGAAAGAAAAGGAATGACCTTGTCTATCAAGCGGGACTTCATCAAAATGTCGTTGATAATTCCCATCTGTGGGTGCAACATCCATTTCCACACCGATGCGATGATCACGGGAGGGAGTGCCCAAGGGATCAGGATCAAACCGGTGGTGATGCTCGTGAACGGTGTCGAACAACTGAGGACTTGTCCAACGAGGATACCGAGCAACATCGTCAAGGCAACCCCGCCCAGCACATAGACGCAAGTGTTCTTCAATGCGGTGAGGGTAACCGGATCGGTAAAAATCTTACGATAAGATGCAAGACCCACAAAGTTGCCGCTCGATGGATCGGTAAGCAGTCTATCGGTGAAACTCATTTGGATCACATTGAACACCGGATAGACAATGAATGCCATCACATACAATACGACCGGAAGGATCAATAGATAGGCAAGTCGGGATTTCGATTGGTTCATGCAACCTCCTTCTGGCAGGATTGGTGATGTTTTGGTTTCCACCGAAGGCTCGCACCTTCGGTGGAACTCTTGGTCCTAAAGTTCGGCAGACAGCTTTTTTGCCACCTCATCCAAAGCTTCCTGAGGAGT
>CAYZJV010000002.1:3562-25724 GCA_964478945.1 uncultured Spirochaetaceae bacterium
AGCGCATCGGTGAAACCAGGTCCATTGACAGCTACTGAACCATCGGGAGCCAGCCATCTTCCGCCGTTCGCATACGCGATACCTTCCAACATATTGATGTCACATACATTGTTGGTTGCCGACAAGAGAATCGCCGGGTATCCCGAAGAATCCAACTTCTTCGCATAGTCGATCAATTCACTCCACGTTTCGGGAGCCGTCGCATCTCCGTGTGCATCAACCAACCCGGCTTTGCGGACCATATCGATGTTGTATCCAAGGAAGGTCGCCATATCGACGTAGGTGGAGAATCCATAGAAATCTCCATCGTAGTACCCCAAATCCATCACCTCGGGTACTATTCTCCCGTTCCACTTCTCCACAATCGCCGGATCAAGATCACTGATGGCCTGTATGGCTCCCATATTGGCAAAATCGGGAATACCTTGGGTATCGACCACAATGATATCAGGCAACCTTCCCGCTTCCAACGCGGTTACGACCTTCTCGATACGCGAACCCCAGTCGTACTCGATCCATTCCACCTTCATGTCGGGGTGTTGTTCGTTCCATGCCGCCACTTGTTTGACCGCGAACGCCTTCTCGATGCGGACTCCTCCGAATTTCCATACGGTGAGAGCATAATCGCTCCCAGCTTCTTCTGCCTCGGCTTGTGCTCCTGCGAACAATGCTGTGCCCAACATTACGAAAAGCAGCACCATGACCATCAATTTCCTTTTCATAGTAAGCCTCCTTGTAGTGGGAAATACATCCCTACTCCTTTTTATGTCGAATGGTGAATCACCGTCCAACTCGCTTCCAAGCCTTGTCCATGAGTGACAATGCTTCGTGTGTGGAATGGGTATGGGTACTCCATCCCTCGGGGAATTCCGAACTGTCCAAGATATTGGGTGCCACCATCTGGGCGAAACTCGGTTCGGTCAAATCCAACAGATTCCCCCTATGCCTTCCTTCGGCATAGGATGCAATGACCATATAGGGATTCGCGTGCATTCTGGTGGCAAGTTTCACTGAAGATACGACATTTTCGTAGTATTTGAGATCTTCTGGACGTATCCAGTTGCCTAGGGTCAACAATTTGAGCCAATTCTCTTGATTGGCCATCAAGTTCCGACATTGCACTGGTGAATAGTTGGTATCGACATCGACAAGCTGAGCCTCATGTGATACCAAGTTGTCATGGAAAATTTGATTCGAACAATGATTGAGACAACCACTATTGGCTAAGATTCCGATATTCTTGCCAAGTCCATCGGCTGCTTCCTTGAGTTCCGAAAGCTTATCAAGATCACGGTTCAATTCCTTTGCCACATAGAAGAAATCGAATCGATCGGCCAGGTATTCCATTCCCGTAAAATGAGATATCCTCATATTCACCGAAGCTCTAATCTGGATATCTGGAAACAGTCTTTTCACATGGAACGCTATGAAAGGTGATGCCGTGGTGACTGCAGCGATGGGGATCCCACCGTCTTGCAGAGAACCGATGATATTCTTGATCCGCTGCACCAATTTGGTACTCATCGACTCATTGCCATGGCAGTTGCCATTGAATAGCAGTACAAGGGGTATCGACATGGCATGATAGTGTTCCAAGTCGTACAATAGATCACTTATCAGTAGCGAACGGGTATGGCTGTCCATCGGTCCCGCACTCCGACCCGAAGGCATATCAGGCCAAGCGAAATAGATCTCCGAAATGGAGGATCTGAATTTGACCACAGCCTCATTGAAACGATCGGGTGCGATAAGGGAGTAACCGACAGATAGCTTCATCCTCACTCAACTCCTCTTGAGAGGCGTACCAACGGATGCTTGTAGCTCCGTTCCAACACACCCCGCTCTTCGAGATGACCAAGACATGCCCTCCAACAAGCCCTACCGCAGATTGCGGCATTGTATCCGAATCGCATTCCCGGATAGGCATCCTCCAACACCTCCTGCAAAGCTTCGATGGAATCGGCATCAAACTGTTTTGTTCCTTCCAAGATACGTTTCCCATCGGGTAATTTCATGAGATCCTCAGGATTGACGAAAGGGTTTGAACCATAATCGGCACCCATATAGAAGGCTGCGCATTGCCAACTGTCCGGTACCAAGAATTTGGTTCCCTCTTTACCATCGGGATAATGGAACACTCTCTCCATTCCGTTGGAATAGGCTTTCCCTGGGCATGCTTGGAAGCACTTGCCACAATCATCACACAGTGAGCGCTCTAGGATAGGATCGCTTGCCAACTCAATGTCGGTGAGAATAAAAGCGAAACGTTGCAGAGGACCATACTGGACAGTGAGCACGAATCCACCCAAACCCATTTCACCCATACCGCAAAGCACCGCACCTTGATTGAAATCGATCATCACATCAGGAGGTGGAGTCCCTTCCCTAACCGATACGGCGTGTATTCTCGCCACCGGATGCTTCTCAGGATTCGTATCGGGGTCGTCCGAATGGCGTCTATCGGGTTCCGAACGTAGCGGAACCGCTTCATATCCTTCGTCTTCGATACGGCAAACAACCTTTCGCAGAACCATTGGGATATACACCTCATCCAAATGCACTACACTCATCTCGGGATACTGGAAGAATTGGGTTCCTTCGACATTTCCCCTTAAAGATCCTCTGAGCACACGAAACCCCAAACAAATGATGCTCTTCGCGTGAGGTGCGATATATCGCGGGTCTGATTTCGGATCTGTTCCTTCAAACCGATCCGGGGTACCTATCGATACCAAATCGGCACCGCAATCCATCGCATATTTCTTGATCGCTTCAGCTGTCAGCATTCCCATCCTCCTCCAGCGGTCTTTTCCAAGTCCTCATGGTCCTGAAGGGATTCACGAATCCCTTGGACATCACACCTCTCTTCTCCATCGCATGGTAACAGGCTCTGAGACATCCTCCACATTTGGGGGGATTGTATCCTTGTGTCTCCATCGGATAATACTTGTTGATCTCAAGGTTGATCTTCGTATAGGCATCTGGATCGATTCGAAGTATTCCGGTTTTCAACTTGTCTCCGTCTTTGAGTTTGCCATACACCTTTTCGTCAACGAACGGATTCGATTTGGCTGCCGAACCAATGTAGTAGGCGAAACAACTCCATTCGTCCAACTTCCCCCAAGCTATCCGTCGACCTTCAATCGTCACCGCGACCTGTTCGCTTTTGCTGATACATTGTCCGGGGCATGCGGTTGCACATGCCATGCAGCTGTTGCAAAGTTGGGTTCCATCGTATAGGGGATCGCTTTCCAATTCGGCATCGGTCAATAGAAACGCCACCCTATTGAGAGGGCCGAATTTTCGTGATAGGAACATCTTGCTATATCCGATCTCTCCCAAGCCACAAATGAAGGCCGCCAATCGGAAATGGATGAATACGTCGGGAGCAGGAACATTGGGAAACAATGGCCTTGTATTCAGTGAACGTTCGGCGGGTGTGGTCTCGGAATTCAAGGTGGACTTGTGGAGTTCGGGAGAAATTTCCTTGCCGAAGTTGCCGGTCATATCGCTGACGATGCTACGACCACCTGTATTGCGATAGACAATCGCTTCGTAGCCCTGGTCTTCGATGAATTTCCCCACTTCGTAAATTACTGTAGGAGCAATGACCTCGTTGATACCTCCATATCCCAAGGATGGATATTGGTAGAAATTGGTTCCCTGTTCGATTCCCCGTATATACCCTCGAGGTATACGGAACACCAGACCAATGAGACTTTTGGCTCCAGGATATATACTCCTCGGATCCATCTCGGCTGGAGCTCCTTCAAATCTTGTGAGATTTCCAATTCCAATGTCATCCGCGCCTACACGAAGTGCGAAATCCTTCAACTCGGCAACTGTCATCAGGCGTCTCCTTCAACGGGTGAGAAACTTCCATGGTAATCTCGTTGGATCTTCCCAGCGTATTGTTTGAGTAGTGCTATTCGTTGGGGGATATCGATCAAACCATTTTCGACGAAAAAACTGGGAAACGATTGTCCAAGAGCACAAAGGAATGAACCGTCCTCATTGAATACCGGAACGGCGAGTGCAGCGACATGCACAACACTTTCCTGGTCGTTGAAGGAATACCCCTTCTCAAGGATCTCCTCAAATTGTCGCTCCAGTGTATTCCAATCGGTTATCGTATTGGATGTGAACTGCTGCAATTCGATATTCTTCCTATAGAGATCGATGAAATCCTTGGAACTATACGCCATCAATACTTTACCTATCGCAGTACAGTACAGGTGATCTCTGGCGGGATTCTGTTTGGTGATCACTATGCTTCCGGAGCCTTCGGCGGAACCGATGGATAGGAGTTTGCTTCCACTTTCTGTTGCGAGAATCGAGTTGTCTCCAGTCAATTCGGAAAGTTCCTCCAAGTGTATCTGGGCTTCTTGACGGAGCACCTTCCATCTATCGCATAAAAGTCCCAATCGGTAGCATTGCAGTCCAATAGTATATTCACCACTGGTATTTTGATAAAGAAAACCTCTTCTATAGAGAGTTCTCACGATATTGTTCACTGTACTTGAATGGAGATCCAGAGCTTTGGATATAGCTGAAGATTTCATTGGTCTTTCATGGTCTGCAATCAACTCCAGGATATCGAGAGCGCGTTCAACTGATTGAATCAATGGCTTCTGATGGTCTGGCATAGCCACTCCTTATTTACCATATTGTGGTTATGCTTACTTTATTATGGTAATACATGAATGTCAATAAAATTTTATAGAATTTTGTAAAAACTTGCGAACCGACTGGCGATCTGCCATATATTTAATTTACATATATAAGAATAGGTATCACACAAAAATACAATTCAATAAGTTCATTATTATAATCGGTAGCCATGCACAGGCAGATGGATTCATATATCCATGCAGAGCATGAAACTTGCACATATCTTTTATGACTTGGCAAAATGCCACCATTGAGGGAAACAGGTTGCGAATCATGTGGTACACACGTATGATGGAGGAAGTACAAATTATTCTAGAAACGGAGCATATGATGGAAGTATTGCAATCAATCATCAATGGATTTTTCCAGTTCAAGGCGTATGTGATGTTGCCGATCATCATCCTGATCCTCTCTCTGATCATTGGAATGAAAATCGGCAAGGCCTTGATGTCGGCCTTGAAACTGGCCGCGGGATTCGCCGGTATCTTCATAGCCTTCGATTTCTTCGTACAAACCATCAATCCTGCGGTGCAATCGCTGGTCTCCGTACGGGGATTGGACTTCCCCATCCTGGATGTCGGTTGGCCTCCGTTGGCGGCGATCACCTGGGCCTCTCCCATCGCCCACATCACCATTCCGATGATCATTGTCATCAATTTGGTGATGCTTACATTGAACCTCACCAAAACCATCTATATCGACATATGGAACTACTGGCATTTCGCCATGCTGGGAGCACTCGTGCTCAGCACCTCCGAATCTTTGGTGTTGGGGCTTATCGCAACAGCCTTGATCGGCATCTATACCATCAAGATGAGCGATTGGGCCGGCCCGGTGGTGCACCGTGAGACCGGCATCTCGGGACTCACCATAAGTCCACTCTCTTCCGTGGGATTGCTTCCCTACGCCGATGGAATCGATTGGCTGTTGGACAAGATTCCTGGAGTACGGAAGATCAAGTTCAATCCTCATCGCGAGAAGGATTCCCAGATGGTGCTCGGAGATCCGATGGTCATCGGAATCCTGGTGGGGGTACTGCTCGGCTGGCTCGCCGCCTACCCCTTCAAAGAGGTCCTCGAGCTGAGTGTTCATATCGCGGCGGTGATGTTCATCCTACCCAAATGCGGAGGACTGATCGGCGAGGGAATGGGAGAAGTTTCCCGCACACTGAGGGATTCGATCGAGAAACGCTTCCCGAAGAAGAAAGGACTTCAGGTGGCGCTCAATGCCGAAATACTCATGGAACACAAATCGGTGCTCACCACCGGAATCATCCTCATGCCCATATCGCTCTTGATCGCACTGATACTTCCCGGCAACAAAACATTGCCGCTCGGAGACCTTCCCGCCCTCATCTCCCAAGTCGGAATCATCGTGCTGGTGTGCAGGGGAAACGTGTTCCGTTCGGTCATCGCCGGCATACCCCTGGTGATCGGCTACCTGCTCATTGCCACGAATCTCGCTCCCCTGATCACCAGTTTGGCAGGGAAAGTAGGCGCACCGGGACCTGAGGGAGTACTGATCACCGCGCTCACCGATGGTGGAAACCCTATCCGCTACTGGGGCTATATGCTCTTCCAAGGGAATATCATGGCTTTGCTGATCATCCCGATCGTACTGGTGCTGATGCTGCTCAGCAGACATCGGTACAAGGTTGCTTTGGCTAAGGAAAAGGCTTGATCAGTCAATGAACACGAAAGGTGCGAAGTACTCGCTTTGATGAAAGTCGGGTTCCTCCAACAGTATCGGTGACCAGCTGATATAATGCGGATGGGACAACAGGTCCCCACATTTGTAGAGGTTCCCGGCGAAGGATCCGTTGGGAAGAGATGTGCCCGATTCCACCAAGCCGGATGCATCCAATGGAATGCGTAGCAAAGCCTCCCACCTATGGGTTCCTTCCGGAACTCCCCTCTTCGGATCCAAGGATGTCCACACCTTGAGACGGGAGAAGAACGGTTCACCCAACCAAATCCTCTCATTCCTACTGGTCCCCATACCGGCCAGCACCGCTCCGAACGGGTTGCACTCCACATTGAGATATCTTCCGTTCCCATCGCCGATAAAGCACTCGACGCAACTGTCTTCGAACACCGGATCATTGGGTTTGGTCCAGGTGGCACGTACCTCCGGCTCCTCTACCCTGAAGAGCACGCAGAGTGTCGTATCGTGGTAGCCGATGAAGAACCGGATATCGACGGAACCCGGTTCGGCGGCGTAGTCGCTCCATGTTTGGGAACCGATGATTCCCTCCCTTCCACTACTGTGTAGAAGCTGCTGTACCGTTTCCCAATCAGTGTGTTGATCGATGTCCAATCTTGGAATACGCAGATTTTGTCGCATGTTGTTCTCCTTGTACCGCAATTGACATGATAGGACAATCAAGCCTGTACAGCAAGCAAAAACGTCTGGTATAATGGGCATACATCTTTTGAGTGGAGGCCTTTGCATGTCACGCATCCAACCCGATTTCTCCCAATTGCTCACTGTCCTGGACAAGAAACGACCCGATCGACCGGTACTTTTCGAATTCTACATGAACGACAACCTCTACGATGCGGTGGTGAGGCCTGAGGAGATCCCTTCCGGTGATGCCGATTTCCAAGAGAGGATGAAGATGATGCTCGCCTTCCACCATCTTGGCTACGATTATGTAACGGCACTCCCGGGGAAACATCTCTTTTTCCCCGAATTGCGTGAACACCATGACCAACAGAGAACCTATTCCCTGAACGAAGGCTCGCATCTGGATTCTTGGGAAGCGTTCGAGACCTACCCATGGCCCGACTACACCACCGGTGATTATCGCTACATCGAAACACTCGTCCCATATCTTCCCGAAGGAATGAAGTTCATACCCAGTGGCCCGGGAGGTGTGGAAGAAATCGTCATAAGCCTCACCGGCTATGAGAACCTCTGCTACATGATGGTCGATCAAGAGGATTTGGTGGAGGCGCTGTTCGAGGCGGTGGGATCCCGGTTGGTACGCTACTATGACGAGGTGGCTTCGCTGGAGAGTGTGGGTGCCTGCTTATCCAACGACGACTGGGGATTCAACACCCAGACCCTACTCTCACCCGAACAGATGGAGAGGTATCTCATCCCTTGGCACAGAAAGATCGGTCAAGCAATCCACAGGCACGGCAAGCCGGCCTTGTTGCACACTTGCGGCAATGTATATCCCGTCTTCGATTGGATTGTGGAAAGTTATGAGGGGAAGCACTCCTACGAAGATTCCATCATGCCGGTCGAGGAGGCATGGAAGAGGTACCACCATGAGATCGCGATACTTGGTGGCATCGATGTGAACCACATCATCATGGAAAACAATGATACGGTGTACGATCGCAGCAGGCAACTCTTGGAATTGACAGAATCGGAGGGCTCGTTCGCATTGGGTACCGGAAATTCAGTACCCGATTACATGCCGAACGACAAGTTCCTCACCGTATTGAAGGCCGCATGGGATGTCAGGGGTATCGCAGTCGAAACCCGCTGAACATCCGGCACATCATACGAAGGTGATCTCATCGGCCAACACCGATTCGAGCGGTGTATAGGAGGGACTGCTGTAGCCAAGTGGATTGTGTCTCGTCCATCCTTCGGCAAATTCGAACAAACCCGAATCGGTACCCATCTGTCGGCCCATGTCGCGCATCGCCTGAAGATAGGAATCGAGCTTCTGACTATCGTCCAACCAATTCCTCTGTGAAACGTGGCAGGCGAGCATTTCCTGCTTGTCGTCGATCGACGCACTCACATCGACATAGAAGTGGGGGACAACCTTGCGTGAAAGCCCATCATGCAACCCATAGGGCATCGCATGATACACGGCGGTCTCCTTCACTACGGTATCTTCAGGTGGAATACTCACAAAATTGGGCATCGCCAGCGTAAAGGCCGCAGTCACGGCGATCCTGGCGGTATTCATGTGATCCTCCATGTAGTCATGCAAAGCAGGCACCAGCACGATATCGGGTTTCACACGACGCATCACAGAAAGCACCTGCTTCACCAAATCGATATCATAGACAACCTCGAGATCGTTGGCGATACTGGGATGCCAAGTGGCGCCAAGCTTCTTCGCAGCCTGTTGCGCCTCTCTTCTTCGTATCACCTCGATCTCTTCCCTGCCATACTCCAAGGTTCCACAGTTGCCGTTGGCCACATTCATGTAGTGCAGCTGCAACCCCCGTTCACGAAGGCGGAACAATGTTCCGCCCATCATGAATTCAATATCGTCGGGATGGCATCCCACAGCCATGACCACTTGTATGTTATTTTCTACTGTTTCCATGGTCAGAGAAGCACCTCCTTCCCTCCATTGTCGGCAGACTCGTGGCATGCCAACACCAACTCGATGTTGTGCAACCCCTGTTGTCCATCGATCGGTTTCTTGTTCCGTATCGACAAGGCATGTTCGGAAATCTGTGCCTGATAGATGTTCTTCACTTGGGTCATCCCATAGGTCTTCACATATTCGGTGGTCTTCAATTCGAGACCGATCGGCACAGGTTCATCCCTATGACCCGAAAGTTGGAATACCGTACCATGCCCCCTGAGTATACCCTTGTCGCCATACACTTCATAGCCAAGGTTGTCGATGGTCCCGAAAAGACCTCCACGTGGTTGGTTGAACCCTACGCGGACACAACCGCGCATCCCGTTCTCCATCCTATAGAGGATCACCGCTCCATCTTCCACCGCAATATCCAAGGTCTTGGGATAATAGACGCATTTTACGGCGACTATCTTCTGATCGAACAGAAATTCGGCCAGATCGAGACAATGGCCTCCCACATCCCCGATGGGTCCTCCGACCTCTTCGGGAGCCGAACAACGCCAAGTGGCAGCCTCGGCAGGATCCTCACCATAGAGGAACTCCATATGGAGTGTGGCATAATCGACATCGCCGATCACCCGGTCGGACACCAAGTCCTTGGCCTTTCGGTTATAGGCATTCTTGGTCATCATCAGGTTCACCGAAAGACTCAAATCGTGGGCATTGGCATAATCGACCAGTTTCCGAGCATCCTCGACCTTGGTGGTGATGGGCTTCTCCACCAGCACGTGCTTGCCAGCTTCCAAGGCCTGCATCGCCACCTTATAATGGGTTGAGTTGGAAGTAGCCACGTAGATCGCTTCGATCTCTTCGTTTTGCAGCATCTCATCATAGGTATCGTACCATTTGATGCCATAGGCCGCAGCAGCTTCCTTCCGCTTCGGGTTGAGGTCGGTCGCCGCCACGAGAGCCATGGGAAGGTCCTGATCGCCAAAACGGGCACGATCCAAGGCAAATCCCTCCTTGGCAATCCTATTCTCGGCGATTCCTCCGAATCCCACTATTCCATATTTCACCTGTTCCATGTTCACCCCCTGTAGTGTTTGGCAAGGATCTGCTTCACTGCATCGATGCATCGCTGGATATGGATCTCTTCCCATGTGGGATGGAGAAACAGGCTCAGCGTCTGGGACCGCAATCCCTTCGCAGTCTTGCATACGATCGAATCGTAGGCAACACTCTCCTTGTCGGTATATTCGGCAGACTCGAAGGGGAACTTCACCTTCCCAAACCCGTTGTGTTGCTTGTAAGCCCGCTCTTCGTAGGCCTCCGGCCATTGGATTCCATAGCAGGGAATACCGAGTGCCACCAACTCCTTGCTGAAGGCGGGAGCGTCGATATCGATCTCCTTGAGATCAAGCAGGATCGGGTACCACCAGTAGGAGTTTTGGCGCTCCTCGGTGTCCACCGGCAGAGCCTTGATACCTCGCAAGTCCTTGAAAGCCGCAGTATATTGGGCCGCATGCGCTCTTCTCCGCGCCAAATTCCATGAGTCGAAACGCTTGAGCTCGTTGATACCGATGATGGACTGAATCTCGGTCATCCTATAATTGAAACCTACCCTGTTGTGGACATAGGGCAGCTTCTCCTCCATCGCCAGAAGGTTGAGACGCTCCTTCACATCATAACCGTGGTCCCTGAACGACCGGCATTCCCACGCGAGATCCTCGTTGTCGGTGACGACCATTCCACCTTCTCCACCGGTGGTGAAGTGTTTGCTTTGGCAGAAGCTGAAGCATCCCACATCACCGAGGGTTCCCACCTTCTTCCCCTTGTAGAGTCCACCGAAACATTGGGCGCAATCCTCAATCACCTTCAGTCCATGTTCCTTCGCAAAGGCCAGGATCGGACCCATATCGGCCACCACTCCATAGAGGTGCACCACCACGATCGCCTTCGTTCGCTTGGAGAGCAACATAGGCAACTGTGCGGGATCGAGCGTATGTTCCTCGGTGACGTCGGCGAACACAGGTATTGCTCCCGCCTGCACAACCGAAAAGGAGGATGCGATAAAGGAATAGGAGGGGACGATCACTTCATCACCAGGCCCGATTCCCAAACTCGAGATCGCGACATGCAGTGCAGCGGTTCCATTCGTGCAGCTCATCGCATACTTGCTGCCTTCCCACTCGGCGAACAGTTTTTCGAACTCCATTCCCTTCTTTCCGGTCCAGTAGTTCACCAATCCCGATCGAATCGGTTCCTGGATCGCTTCGATCGTCTCCGGAGCGAATTGCGGCCACATGGGAAATCCCAACTTAGCCGCTCCATCGGCATTCATCACCAAATCCTTCTTTTCAGCCATGAAAACTTCCTCCTTTCCATGTTGTCTTTCTTCAATTCATTGCTCGTGCAGGTTGCCATACAGGTCAAGTGCCTGCCGTACCAATCGTTCACCGGAACCGGCGGCCACTTTGGTGGCCCCGACCTGGGTTTCATATCCTCCCTGGGCGTAGGCCTCCCTGTGGGCTACATAGCCGATGGCGTCATCGGCCAGTTCGATCGCCATCCAAGGAATGTCGCCCAAGGATTCCCCAAGCAACTTCTGCAATTCATACGCCATCTCGCCGGGGAATCCGAAGAGATACAAAGGACCCAATCGTGTAACACTCAACCTTGCATCCAACGCAGAATGTGCAATCTCGGCAAGTCGACAGATCAATGGAGATTGCAACTCGAACGGCAGACCATCGGTCACCGTTGGTATCGCGTCCTTGCGGATTGCCAAAGTATCCTTCGCCTTTTGCTCCAACTCCTTCGGTACCTGTATCCGTTCCAAAGCCACCGTGGTGGCTTTCTTGCCGATACCAGACACCTCTATCGGAGTGGAATCACGCAAGGCCTCAACCACCGCCGCAGCCAGCACATACCCGACCCGTTGCGCAGCGGCATAGCCTCTGCGCGGCATATCCCGATCCCTATAATCGATGTGGTTGATGGTTCCGCACAATCCATTGGCAAAGACCACTTGCAGTTGGTCACCCATCATCTGCTTCAGCGCCTTCTCCAGATACCCGGGATAATCGCGACTGTAGAGACTGTTGGTGTAGTCGAGGATCGCAGGATGCAAAGGATAGTTCACCACACACAGGTGCAAACCATCGCCTTTGATACCGAGTACCCGCACCTTCGCATCGAAGGTCCCCCACGGTCCCAAGATATCTTCCTCCCCAGCCGCTTCCCAGTTCATTGCCGTCGAACCGTCCCTACGACGAAGTCTTCGGTAAAAACCGATCTGTTCACCGCATTCGGCTGTCCCATAACTGAAGGAAGCCGTTCGTTTCGCTGCTTTTGCCGCTCCGACACAGCGTGCGATCGTATCGATGATCGCTTCCCTCACACCCTTTTCCATCACAGGAGCTTCGTAGAGACTGAACACCGCAGGACCCGAATGGGTGTGGGTGGCACAGATGAGCATGCTCTCCCCAGTGATTCCTGTCGATTCGGTGATCTTTTCCTTCGCTTCATCGACGAAGGATGCATCGACCATGCACAGATCGAGTGTCACCAATCCGACAAGACGATTGTTCCATACCCACACGATCGCCTTGCAGAGCAAAGGATCATGGGTACCCGTGGCACCATAGTCGTCACGGGTATGGCCCATCATTGGTTGTCCTGGAGGAACGGGAAGTGCTAGCTGCGCGAAACCTACTTCAACCATCATTGCTTCCTCAATGCATCTCCACCATACAGGTCCCAAGGTTCGGTACAAGATAATGGAACACCACATCCTGATGATCCGCCAACAACGACATCGGCACACAGGAATCGACGATCCTGTTGCTTATCATGTAGGCAGTGAGACGCATACCGAAGGGGTTGTCGTGCCAACCGGGGTGCCAAATACTCACCCGTTCGGATTTCCAGGTTTCCACAGGACCGACGGTAACCGCATGGGACGGAATGTTGGAAACCACGCCACCACCACTGGTACGGGCATTCTGGATCATGGTCATCGGGTGTATCTCGAGCATCCTCGCACCCTGTTTCCTATACTCCTCCGGGCTGGGAGGATTGTCGATATACGGCTCGACCCTCTGCGGTGGATCGTTGAAGGCCCAGTGCTTCGTTTCACCCTGTCCTCCTTGCATCACCAGGCATTTGACCTGATCGTACGAGGCGCTGTAATCGGCGAGACCTGCAATGGTGGGAAAATGGAGATGGGAATCGGGCATCCGAAGACGCTTGTCGATCCTATCGAAACAGAGCTCCAAATCGGCTTTCCTGAAACTGAGTGGATGGGTCGGATCGACCTCCTTGCCGTCCACGACCCATTCATCCATACCCCAGAAGTGGGCATCACGCACATCGATCTGCTGATCGTTGATGATACGTGCGACCAAGGGAAGTTGTTCGGTGGGACCGATCGGTCCACACAAACCCTTGGGATTGTCGGCTGTGGAAGACTTGAAAACTGTGATGTATTCGAGAGCCTCGGCCAGAAAGAAGTCTTCCCTTGTCTCGTACAGCTTCACGGTGAAACCGGGACGTTGCAGGGCAAGCAGATCCTTGGCTTCCAGTCTGGCAGCCGCATCGAGCAATTCGGTATCCAACGTGGTGTAGTCCCACCAACCCTTCGCCACTTTACTTTGATTTCTCATTCTCCATATCCTCCTTTTCGGACTATCTTTTAATTCATCATCAAATACTATAGGGAAAATGCCGGAGTATCGTCCTCTCCAATCCCATCTGACATGCCCCGATGACCGCAGCCTCCTGTCCCAGCCGGGTAAGACGCAAGTGGGGAAGCGGGAAAGGCACCAAATCGGCAAGAGCCTCCTTCAATGGCTCGAGCACGAAGCGATCGCAACCGGGAATCTCCAACAATTGTCCTCCGAACACCACCAGCTCGGGATTGAGCGTCACCATGATGTTCGCCACCCCGACCGCCAGCAACCGGGCATAATCGGCGAGAATGGCAGTGGCTGTGGCATTCCCATTCAGAGCCATATGGCCGATCAATTTGTGGGTGATCTGCTCATAGGAATAGTTGGCGGCCTGGAAGATGTCCTCACCCTCACCACCATGGATCAGATGGAGCGCGATTCGTTGGATCTGGTGTATCGCTGCAAGCGACTCGAAGGTATGGCGCTCCTTCGCACCAGCGAAACCGTTGGAACCGAGATGCTGGTAGCCGATCTCACCCGCTGCTCCGTTGAATCCACGATAGAGCTGTCCATTGAGGAAAAAACCCGCACCAATGCCATGGTGAACGGTCATGAAGGTGAAATTGTCCTCAGGGATCGTCTCCTCGTAATATTTTTCCGCCACCGCGGCGAGATTTTCGTTGTTTTCCAAGAACACGGGAACAGCGAAGGATTGCTCAAGCATCCGTTTGATGTTCAATTCCTTCATATTCCTATAGAGCACCGCATAGACCTGTTCATGTTCGAGATCGATCGCAGCCGGTACGGCGATGGTGATCGCAACGATGGGAACCTCCCTATCGTCGATCACCTGCCTCTGTTTGAGAAAGTATTCGAGCTGGCCGATCACCAGTTCCTCGACCTTCTTTCCATCAGTACCAAGTACTACCTCCTCGACGTTCACGATCCTCCCTGCCATGTCCATCTTGGCGATCTTGAGGATGGGCAATTCGATGGATATTCCGATCGAAACCCCCAGCAAGGCGTTGATCTCCACCTCATGGGCTTGTCTCCCATGCTTGGTGATGATCTTGCGCTCGATGAGATACCCCGATTCGATCAATTGGTCGACAGCCCGGGACACGGCGGGAAGGCTGAGGTTCAAGGCCTTCGATATCTCCGATCGATAGGTCGAACCCAACTTCCTCACATGGTTGAGTATCAGTGAGGTGTTGATGGTGTTCTGCAAATTGGCGTTCACCGCGCTGTTGAGCTTCAACTGGTCCAAGGCTTGCCCCCTTCGGCCACCTGTTCAAGGAAATCCATAATAACCTTCGCATTCTCCAACGGGGTTCCGGGATACATACCATAGGTCAACAGCAGACCTCCGGCCGGATCGTACATGAGCCGCAGCAACCCGGCAAGGTAGTCCCTCACCAATTGCGGGTCCTCTTGTCGTGTGACATGTTGTCGATCGATGTCGAGGTCGAGGGCAACCTTGCCTTTCATATGATCCTTCAACCATGGCAAGGTATTGGCGTTGTCCTGAATATTGAACACATCGACCGGCAAGGTGTGCAGATCATCGAACAGAGTCCTCACATCGCCATCCGAGTGCATGTGGATCACCACATCCTGCCTATCGGCCGGCTCCATGATGGTTCGGTAGACGGGAAGGATCCACTTGCGGAACATTTCGGGTGAAAGCATCGGTCCGATTTGCATTCCCAAGTCTTCGGCATATCCCAACCACTTCACCTCAGCGATATTTACGAAACGTTCAACCAAACCGAGATTGAATTGTACGAGCATGTCCATGAGAACCTGCAGTTCGGGAGCATCGTCGTGCATCGCGAACAAGGCCTGCTCATACCCGAGGATATCGATCATCTTAAGGAACGTATGTCCATGTCCAATCTCACCCGAGGGAAGGCAATCGAAGAAACCGATCGAGCCTCCTGTGGGGGATTTCCCCTTTTTCCACTCAACTGGATACCAATGGGTGGTCTTGTCGGGATCGGGAGCTTCATACGATTGCAGTTGGGACAAATCCTTGATGGGATGTTCCACCACCGTTCCTACGAATCCACTGGTACGGGTCTCCCATACGCATCCCCACGGATCGGTCCACTTTTTATCGGCCCGGCACCAATCGGGATAGGGAACCGCCTCACCTTTTTCCACAAAGTCGGGAATTCCTTGGGGGAACAGGATGGGATGGGTTTCCACAAGCTTTCCCAGAGAGTCGCGGTCGTAGTTGTCCCAACATGCCGAATTGATGTGGAATACCACGGGCACCGCTTCCGGATGGTCGAAATGGACGGTTTTCAGCAACGTGTGCGTGTCCATACTCTCTTTGCCCCCTTTATAACTAACACTACTTTACCCAAAATAGCGTCATATAGATACTAATACGGGCCAATTTTCCTGTCAAGCAGAGTTTTTCCCCTGACAAAACTTACGTAAAGTTAATTGTTGACAACGGGAATCTGGTGAAATAGAATCGTTGGTGGAGGATTTTTCCAATCATGATTAACACTGAATAAATCATAAATTCAGTGGCAATAGAGTAAAGGAGGATTTGCTATGAAAAAGGTGTTCATGGTGATGGTCCTCGTTGCGCTGCTTGCAACGACGACTGTATTCGCCGCAGGCCAACAAGAGGCCGCGAAACCAAAAGTGACCGTATTCTGGGCTCTGTATGACGGATTGACCGAAGAGTACCGCCAGGATCTCCAGAACGCGTTCATGGAGGAGTATCCCAACATCGAATTGGATATCGTGCCGATTCCTTGGGATCAGGTGTACGACAAGTTGACGACTTCCCTCGCTGGAGGCAATCCTCCCGAGCTGAGCGTCATCGGTACCCGTTGGGCTTTGGAACTGTTGACCCTCGATGCGATCGAACCGGTCGACAAGTATGTGAGCAAGGCTACGCTGGACAACATTTTCGACGGTACCAAGGAAGCGGTCATCGATGGAAAACTCTGGGGCCTTCCCGTTGCCGCAGGAGCCAGAATCCTCGCGATCAACAATGAGTTGACCACCAAGATCCCCGCAACCATGGAGGAGATGAGGACCGAAGCCATCAGGATCAAGAAGGATACCGGCAAGTATGGTTTGATCATGCCCGGTAAGAAACACACCGAATTGACCGACTTCGCCTATTATCTCTATTCGGCCGGTGGCGATTTCTTCGCAACCAATCCCGACGGTTCCTATGGCAAGTGTGTCATCAACAGCCCCGCGGGAATCAAAGCCCTCGAGTTCATGGTGAAGCTCGCCAACCAGGACAAGGTCGTTCCCAACGGCTACCTCTCACAGACCCGCATGGAATCCCACCCTGTGTTCTACAGTGGCGATGCAGGCTATGTGATGATTGGTGCGTGGGTAGAATCCGCACTCAGTCAGGCCGGAGCAGATTTCGATGTCACCTATGCGCAGATTCCTCCTTTCGCTGGACAGGATCCCGCTCCTCTGGTGATCACCGACTCCATCGCCATCTTCAAGGATGCAAAGAACAAGGAAGAGGCTGGATTGTTCCTCGACTTCTTCTATCGCGACGAGTGGAAGGCGAAGTTCGACGAACTCATCGGATTCCCACCTGTCACCAAATCCGCCGCAACCCTTCCCCAGTTCCAATCTCCGCTGTACCAGGCGCTCAACGAAGCAGCCGCGGTCGCGAAGCCTTGGCCTCTGATCGAAGGATTTGCAGAAATGACGGATGTGATTTGGGATGCCGTTGTCATGGCGTATCTTGGAGAGAAGACTCCCAAGCAAGCGCTTGACGATGCCGCGAAGAAGGTTGACGAAATCAAGGCAACCTACGAATAAACGTATCAATCTGTACATCCGCCTGGGATCGGGTTCCGGGCGGGTGTATCTCTCCCATCGGAGAGCTGCACCGGAACCCTTCCCGGGCCAAGAGGAAATTCCTGTATGAAAACTGTTCCGATTCGCCGACTCAACGGTGATACCAAAATGGCATATGCACTGCTCGCTCCAGCCATACTCTTCATTGCGGTCTTCATGTTGTATCCGATCATCTACGTGATACTGATGGCCATGCACAAGACCAACAAGCTCGGTATCCTCCAACAGTGGATCTGGTTCGACAATTTCGCCAGACTGTTCAAGGATCCGACGTTTTGGGAAGTCACCGGCCGTTCATTGCTTTGGACCGTGTTGGCTGTGGTGGTGAAAACCGTGGTCGGTATGATCATAGCCCTTTGTCTGAATGTGGAGTTCAAGGGACGCAAATTCGCCCGTATGCTCTTCATCATTCCATGGGCGTCCTCGGTTCCCATCAGCGCCATGCTGTGGAAATGGGTATACGACCATGAATTCGGACTACTGAACCACACGTTGATGATGTTCGGAGTGGACAATCCACCCGTATGGCTGGGGATGCCGACCTCATCGTTCATTGCCTGTATCTGGGTCGACATCTGGATCGGTATTCCCTTCATGGCACTGGTCTTTCTCGCAGGCATGCAATCGGTACCGAAGGATCTGTACGAATCGGCCGAAGTGGATGGAGTGAATTCAACCGAGAAGTTCTTCTACATCACCATCCCAAGCATCAAGCAGATCGTCTTCATAGCCACCTTGCTTTCGAGCCTGTGGACATTCAATGACTTCAACACCATCTACATACTTACCAGAGGAGGTCCGGCCGGCGCGACCGATATCCTGATCACCAGCATCTACAAGAATGGGTTCGAATGGCTCAAATTCAGTGATGCGGCGGTCATGGCGGTGGTGACATTCATCATACTCATGATCCTCAGCGTGGTGTATGCACGCATGTATTTCAGGGGAGGGGACGACACGTTATGATCAAATTGACTTATCGCAACAGATTCAAGATACCTGTGGTGCTGCTCACCATCGCGCTGCTGTTGATCATGCTGTTCCCATTCTTCGTCATGATCTCCACCATGTTCAGGGGCAGTACCGAAGTCTATGTGAGACCACCGTATTGGATTCCCAAACAATTCACCTTCAACAATTTCGTGAAGGTATGGGGTGAGTACAGCCTGTTCAGTTACTTCATGAACAGTGTATTGGTTGGTCTGGGCACCACTTTGCTCAACGCCTTGATCATCATTCCCGCAGCGTATGCAATCGCACGATTCCAATTCAAGGGACGATCGATCGCCCTCTACTCGCTGCTTGCGATGCAAATGTTCAGTCCAGTGATCATCATCATCTCACTATTCAGGATCTATGTGAAGCTCCAGCTGCTGGACAAGTTGGTGGGATTGATTCTCGCCAATACGGTGATCACCCTATCGTTCACCATCTGGTTGATGTTCGGCTATTTCGCCTCGATTCCGAAGGAGATAGAAGATGCGGCGAGAATAGACGGCTGCTCACGTATGGGAACCTTGATCAGGATCATGATCCCGGTGGCCGCACCCGGCTTGGTGACAGCGATGATCTACACGTTCATCCAGGCATGGAACGACTTCCTCTTCCCCCTGTCGTTCATCAATGCGCAGAAGAAGATGCCACTTACCCTGGGCATCTACCAATTCGTGGGAAGATGGTCCACCCAATGGGAGATGTTGAATGTGGCTGCGTTCATCGCCTTGATCCCGGTCCTGGTGCTGTTCTTCATCATCGAGAAACAGTTGGTCGCGGGTCTTGCCGGCGGTGCGGTGAAGGGATAATGCAAGGAGGTAGGCATATATGAAGAAAGGTATCAACTATTGGGCATTCCCACCCAAAGCCGACGGTACTCCGTTGACGGGAATCGAGGTGCTCGATCGAGTGAAGGAACTGGGGTACGATGCGTTCGAATTCACCGTCGACCCTGTGGGAGCGGTGACTCCGAACACCACGGAAAAGGAGGCCAGGGAGCTGCGCAAGGCCGCCGATGAACGGGGCATCGCCCTGAACACCCTTGCCGCTGGACTCGCATGGGGAGCTTCCCCCACCAGCAGCGATCCCGCCGTTCGCGCCCAGGCAGTGGAGAATGCCAAGAAACAACTTCAGATCGCCTCATGGCTCGGTTGTTCCACCATTCTCTATCTTCCCGGTATGGTGAGTGCGTGTTTTGTACCCGACTTCGAGCCGCAACCCTATGATCTGGTCTACAAGTGGGCAACGGAATCGTTGCAGGCAGTGCTTCCCACGGCAGAAAAACTGCAAGTGAAAATCGGTGTGGAGAATGTATGGAACAGGTTCCTGCTCAGTCCCACCGAAATGGCAGAATTCATCGATTCCTTCGATTCGAAGTATGTCGGAGCCTACTTCGATGTGGGCAATGTCATGCTCTACGGTCACCCCGAACACTGGATCAATATCCTTGGCAAGAGGATCTTCGCAGTCCATATGAAGGACTTCCGTGTGGAGGTGGGCAATCTCAATGGATTCGTCGACCTTTTGGCCGGAGACGTCCCGTTCACCAAGGTGATGAAGGCCTTCAGGGAGATCGGTTATAACGGGAACTTCACGGTGGAGTATGTACCTCCCACACTGGGAGCAGCCGAGAAGGGTATCGCAGCATTGAAGCTCATTGAAAAGATGTGAGAGGAGAGACGATATGACGAAAGTGGCACTGGTTGGACTCGGATTCATGGGACGCATGCATCTGAGCATCTATGGAAATATAAAGGATGTCCAAATCACAGCCTTGTGCGATGTGCATAAGGAAAATCTCGACCTCTCACAACCGGGAGGAGGGAATATCGCGGTTGCAGAGATCAAGACCGATCTATCGCAGGCGAAGAAATTCACCGATTACGAAAAGATGTTGAAGGAAGGAGGGTTCGACTATGTCGACCTGTGCATTCCGACCCATCTCCACCGGGAATTCTCGGTGAAGGCGATGGAGGCGGGCTACGATGTCTTCTGTGAGAAACCGATGGCCAGCAGTACCGCCGAAGCCGATGAAATGGTGAAGGTGTCGAAAAAGACGGGCAAGCTGCTTACCATCGGACAATGCCTCCGCTTCTGGCCGATGTATGTGAAGGTGAAGGAATTGCTCGATTCCGGCAAATACGGCAAGGTCATCAGCGCCGAGCTTGCCCGGTATTCACCCTTCCCCACTTGGAGCGTGGATGGATGGCTCGCCGATGGCGAGCTATCGGGAAGCGCCGCACTCGATCTGCATATCCATGATGTAGACATGATCCACTTCTGGTTCGGCTCTCCCAAGGGAGTCGTCTCTTCCGCTGTGGAGGCTCCCGGAGGTGGGTATGGACATATATCGACAATCTATGATTATCCTGGGATGACAGTCACATCGGTTGGGGACTGGCTCTGCGCCGATACCTTTGGTCTGGTCATGCGGGCCCTGATCGTGATGGAGAAGGCTGTCATCAACCTCGACACCTCCCAACCACAGGCCTTGACGGTGTATGTACACGGAGAGGGCAAGTTCAGCCCTGAACTCGATGCCAACGACGGATACTTCCACGAATTGAGCTCGTTCATAGGAAATGTCGTATCACGCAAGGCTCCCACCGTGGTGACCCCCGAATCGGCCCGCGACTCCCTACGTACCGCTTTGTCTGAGATCACCTCTGCGACCGAGAAGAGAAAAGTAGAGCTCTAGAACATTTTACAATCCTTTCCTTGGGGTCCTCCGACCGGTTCGGTGGACCCCATTCCTTTTCCATGCTTCCATCTTATCGTGCTCCATGATATCCTTGCCAGCGATATCCTTGTGGAAACGTGAAGGTGGAATGGTTGGCATGGAAGAGGGAAAACATACGGTTTGGACACATTTGTTGCTTACATTGGTGACATTCAGCTGGGGGTTCAACAACATTGCGATGAAGGTTGGGTTCACCCAACTCAGCGCACAACAGTTCGGAGGCCTTCGCATGCTCCTTGCCTTCCCGTTCATGCTTTATCTTGCCTTCTTCATGCCGGGACGGGCAAAGTTCACCGCAAGGGACATGCTTGGTATCGCAGTGGTCGGTTTGGCTGGGATGGGGCTCTTCCAAACCCTGTTTCCCATCGGAATCGATGAAACGAGCGCGCCTCTCGGGGGAATCCTCATGGCAACCATGCCGATCCATGTGGTGGTCATCTCCCTGGTGTTCCGTCTCGAGAAACCAAAGCTCAAATCGATCGGAGGAATACTGCTCACCATCGTGGGTTTGGCCCTCATCACTTTCTCCGCCGGTGAATCGGCCAGTGATGGCGACACCACCATCAGAGGTATATTTTTCGTGGTCATAGCCGAACTCGGCTATGGTATCAACACCACATTCCTGCGTTCATACATGAAACGCTACCCTCCCCTTCAGGTCACCGGTTTGGCCATGGCGGTATCGGTGGTGCTCTATGAGTTGGTGTACCTTTCCGAAATGAAGGCTCTTGTCTCTTCCCAAATATCCGCTACCGCATGGCTCACCACCATCTACTCGGGCTTGATCGCATTCTTCCTTGCCAATCTCCTCTGGAACCTCTCGGTCAAGAACATCGGGAGCACCCAAGTCTCCGTCTATGGAAACCTTCCTCCTGTGGTCGTGCTCATCCTCAGTGCAGTGATCTTCGGAGATCTGTTGAACCTACCACAGATGCTCGGTTCACTGGTGATCCT
>CAYZJV010000002.1:25824-57934 GCA_964478945.1 uncultured Spirochaetaceae bacterium
TGATCTTCGGAGATCTGTTGAACCTACCACAGATGCTCGGTTCACTGGTGATCCTTGCCGGGGTGGTCTTGGTGCAGTATCCCGGCAAGAGCTCCAAAGTGGTGGAACCGGTCGACAGCTGAACGCATCGGAAACGCAAACTACAGATGATCCAATGATTTTTCCTTGACAACCGAATATGGTCATGTAATCATGAATATAACCGTTCTAACAGTTAGAATATTGGAATGGAGGGGAAATGGCAATCCAGTCGGAAGAGTTAAGATCAAGTAGTGAAATAGCATACCATGCTCTCATGAAAGCTATTCTTGACAATAAATTTCCCAAAGGTACATTTCTCAGCCAACGCATGCTTGCCGATATCGCCGGCACTTCCATCATATCGGTCCGGGAAGCGCTCAGACGACTCGAGTTCGAACATATCGTGGAATCGATTCCCAAGTGGGGAGTACGGATTCCGGTGGAAACAAAGGAAAGGATACAGGACCTCTACCGGGTTCGCGAAGCATTGGAAGTGATGGTGGCCTATTTGTTGTGCATACAGGACAACCCGATTGCACAAGAAGAAATTTATGCCAAAGCCGAACAATGTGATCATATTTCAACCGCCGATGAGGCGAATATTCCGGTGTTCGCCGAAGGCCATCGCGAATTGCACATGCTGATGGCCGAGAAAACGGGCAACCGTTTCCTCAAATTCGAACTCGAGCGCTTCACCCTACGAAGCCTCGTGTACCAAAGTGCGAAATCGACCTGGATCAGGGAAGTCGGGGATTGGAAGCGCTGGCACCGTGATCTGGTGGGGGAAATCTTCTCAAAGGATCCGCAAAGAGCCCAGAATGCCATGCACACCCATATACAACACGGTTTGCACCATGATCTGAAGCTGTTCGAGGAGGGGCTGTTCACATGACCGGCAAGGAGAGGATTTCCACCACAATTGAGCACAAGGAACCCGACAGGGTACCGTTGGATATCGGGGCGATGAATGTATCCTCGATCTCGTCGGTACTTCTCGGCAAATTGTTGAACCATTACGGAATCGATGAAACTTTCGACTCCTCCGACATCATACAAAGGGTAGGTGACCCTCCACCCGGACTGAAAAGGAAGATCGGAATCGATACCGTGCGCATCGGTCCGAACAGGATTGAAGTTCCCAAAGGCTTCGACCTCACAGAAGATGTGAAACAAGTGTTCAGCCTTACCGACAGCTGGAAGGTAAATTGGGAAATGCGTCCCGGCGACCATTATTTCCATCAGACCACCTACCCTCTTGCCGATGATGGGTTCGATTCGTACGAATTGCCTACCCCGGATGGGAAATTGTCCTCATATGTCGCTCGACGACTGGAGGAGGAAACCGAGTGGTATCCCCTCATCGACCGTGATTGCGCCGGCATGTTCGAGATGTCACAAAGGTTGAGGGGTATGGAACAGGTGATGATCGACCTGCTGACAGAGCGGAAAAAAGCCGAACAATTGGCCGATATGCTACTCGAATACAAGTTCTCCTATTGGGATACGTTGCTTGATCAAGTGGGAGACCGGACGGTGACCATCGCGGAAGCCGATGATTATGGGACCGGATCGTCACTTCTCATCTCTCCGGAATTGATCAGGGAAGTCTACCTCTCCCGGTTCACACAATTGTTCACCTTCATCAGAAAGAAAGCTCCCAATGCACGTATCTGTTTCCACAGTTGCGGTGCGATCGCTCCCATCATACCCGACCTGATCGAAGCGGGCATCGATATGCTCAATCCGGTGCAGTACAGTGCCGCAGGAATGGATTTGGCGACCTTGAAACGTGAATTCGGCGATCAGCTGGTCTTCTGGGGCGGTTGTGTCGACACCACCGACATCCTTCCCCATGGCACACCACAACAGGTATCGGATGAAGTGAAGCGGGTACTCGACATCATGGCCCCTGGCGGTGGTTTCATCGCCTCGGCGGTGCACAACATACAGGGTGATGTTCCCTTGGTGAATGTCGTGGCATTGGTGGAAACGATCAAGCAGTACGGAATCTATTGAGGAGGTGGGGCAAGTGTGGCACAAGAGAGCGGTCTGCAACGAATTGTTCGGAAAGTTGGATTTCACCTCAAGTTGCGCCCTTTTACAGAAACATGGTTTCACCGGTATGGAGATTGCCCCATTCACCATAAGTGATGAACGTGGAACCATCGGTGATGCCACTGTTGCTCGAATCAAGAAAGATCTCGTGGACCATGGACTCGAGTTCGTGGGGTTCCACTGGCTCTTTTCGTTCCCTCCAGGTTTCGAAACCACATCATCGGACAAAGCTAAACAGGAGGAAGCCTCGGCTCATCTACGTCATTTGCTCGATGTATCGGGGGCTCTGGGTGGAGGAAAACTCATTTTCGGCTCACCCAAGCAAAGACATGTGCACGATGCCACACCGGAAGAGGGGTTGCATCGCTTGGAGGAATTCTTGGCTGAAATCGCAGATCATGCCCAGAAGTGCAACTCGATGATCTGTGTGGAAGCTCTGCCAAAGAAAGACACCAATGTGCTGAATGTGTTGGAACAATCGCAACAGATGATAAAACGCATTGGAAAACCTTCGATACAGGGGATGTTCGACTTCCATAATTGTGGAGACGAAACACTTACGTGGGATCGGCTGGTGACCACCTATTTTTCGATCATCCGCCATATCCATCTCAACGATCCCGAAGGCAATCATCCCAAACCCGAAGACGCCTACCATTACCACAACGCCTTCGAGGCACTGGCAAAGAAACGGTATGCCGGTTGGATATCGCTTGAAATATTCAGTATTCCCGAGAATCCGGAAACGGTGTTGGAAGAAACATCCAGTTTTCTGGATCTGATGGACCATAGGAGAAGAGCAGCCCGAAAAGGACTGTGATATCATAGTACCATCCGTAAGGATGGAGCAAACATTGAGGAGGTTTGTATGAAAAAGTTGGTAGCTTTGATGCTGGTGCTTGTACTCGTTTCCGCGGGAACGATCTTTGCACAAGCTCAGATGGAAACCGACGCGGGATGGAAACCGACCAAGACCATCACACTGATCGTCCCATGGGGAGCCGGTGGAGCTTCGGACCAGACGGCCCGTATCCTTGCGGCGAACATGGAACCCTTGCTCGATGGTCGCATCGCGATCGTCAACCAGCCGGGTGCTTCGGGTGCCACTGGCCAGAAATCGGCCTATGATGCGCCCAAGGATGGCTATACCTGGGCTGGAAACGCCGATGCAAGCGTTGCCACGTATCAGGTGCAGGATCTTACACCAAACATCTCCCATAAGGACTGGAGAGCCTATTTCGCGGTGTTCACACCTTGTGTGATCACAGTGAACCCCGATTCTCCGATCACCGATTGGGATTCGTTGGTCAAGGCGTTCAAGACCCGCAAGGTCGATGTTGCCAGCGCCGGTATCGGAGCAGGTGGACACATTGCTTCGGAAACCTTTGCACAGCAACTCGGAGTAACCTACAACCATGTACCGTATGGTGGAGGAAACCCCGCAGTGGTCGCTACGGTTTCCGGTGAGACCGAAGTGGTCATGCAGCTCTCGATGGAAGTGGCCGACATGTTGCGCGCCGGAAAACTCAGGGCGATCGCAGTCATGGACAGCAAACCGTTGAACATCTCCGGTGTAAAAGAGATCCCCGCGATCACCGACTTCCTGCCAGGATTCCCAAGTGTGGGATTCAACTTCGGACTGTTCATCCCGAGAGCCATTCCCGATGATGCGGCCAAAGCCATCGCAGCTGCGTTCGAGCAGGCTGCAAACACCGACCAGGTGAAGGAATTCGCCGAAATGAAGGGTGCGCTTCCGGTCGCAATCCATGGCGAAGAAGCCGATGCCATCATGGATCAGGCTGCTTCGATGTTCGGATGGTTGATGTACGAGGGCGGAGTCGCCCCGATCAATCCCGAAACACTGGGTATCCCGAGACCGTAACTTTCACAGAGTACCGGAATGCGGATGGAGTGGCGACACTCCTTCCGCATGTATCGTTCGATAAGGAATTTCCATTATGAAGATTGAACACAAAGAGAGCGCAAAGCGTGACTTCGTCACCTCGCTCATCATCTGCATAGGAAGCATCATCATATTCGGAATTTCGGCGGCAATGCCGAAATTCGTCGAGTGGGGACTGTATGCCACCCCATCGCTGGCACCGATGATCTTCTCCATAGCGCTGTTCCTCTGTGGTCTCATCATGCTCATCAGAAGCATCGTCCTCCAAGGATACAGGATATCGATCTCCAATGAACAGGTGAAAGCCTTCCTTAAGGCTCCCATCCTACGTCATTTCCTGGTGGCCTTGGGTTTGGTGATCCTTTTCTATGCCCTCTTCAGGATCTTGAACTTCATCCTGGTGGGAACAATCTACCTGTTGGCGAATATGATGTACCACAAATCGATGGCATGGTGGAAAATACTCATTCTGAGTGTGATCTACACCGCGGCCATCTATGTACTGTTCAACTATGTGTTTTTCATCCCTGTACCATAAACAGGCAAATCGAGGTGTATTGTGGGTTTTATCAATTTAGCTAAGGAATTCATAGGTCTGATGAACATTGCCGATCTCCTATACTGTTTCGTAGCGGTACAGTTGGGAATCATATTCGGAATGCTTCCCGGTCTGACGGCCACCGTAGGCGTGGCCATACTGACCGCATTGACCTTCAAATGGGATCCCGGCAATGCGATCATGGTCCTCATAGGTATCTATGTGGGTGCGATCTATGGTGGTAGCCGCACGGCGATCCTGCTGAATATACCGGGAACGCCGGCCAGTGCCGCGACCTGTCTCGACGGATTTCCCCTTTCCAAAACGGGAAGGGCCTCGGAGGCCCTCGGATTGGCGACCACCGCATCGATGCTCGGATCATTGGTGGGGCTCATCGCCCTCTCGTTCCTCACACCACTGTTGGCCAATACGGCTCTTGAATTCAAATCATACGAAGTGTTCTGGCTGGCGGTGTTTGGAGTGGCGATCTGTGGCAACCTCACCGCTGCAAAGGATCCCCTCAAGGGCTGGATATCGGGAATATTGGGCATCATACTCTCATTCGTGGGTATGGAAGCCATCCAAGGGTACCGCAGGTTCACCTTCGGAGTATCCGACCTGATGGCAGGATTCAACATCATTCCCGTATTGGTGGGAACCTATGCGCTGGTGGAAATCCTGGACAACCTCACCGATGTGAAGTATGGGGAGACCGTGGCCCAGGTCGGGCGCGTGGTCCCCAGGTTCAAGGATATCGCGGCGAACTGGGTGAACATCATACGATCGGGACTCATCGGAGTATTCATCGGAGTGATTCCCGGTGTGGGTGAGAACATCGGATCGTACGTGGCCTACGACTTCGCCAAACGAAGCAGCAAGAAGCCCGAGGAATTCGGAAAAGGTTCCATTGAAGGCTTGATCGCCTCCGAGACGGCAAACAATGCGGTCGTCGGAGGTGCGCTCGTGCCCGTCCTCTCCCTCGCAATTCCGGGAAGTCCTCCCGCCGCGGTGTTGCTCGCCGCACTCTATTTGCACAACGTCCGTCCGGGTCCGCTTCTGATGATCGAACAACCGATGTACATCTACACCTTCAGTGCGATGTTCGCCCTCGCTTCGATAGTGATGTTCATCCTCGGGCTCTCCTTCGTGAAGCCCATGCTCAAGTTGTTGCGCTTGAAATCGACGATCATGATGCCTCTGGTATTCGTACTCTGCATCGTGGGAACCTATGCGATCGCAGGACGCAAGTTCGACATCCTGGTGATGATCTGTTTCGGACTCCTTGGGTTCGCAATGCGCAAATTGGGTTATCCCGAGGCACCCTTGGTGCTCGGCATCATCCTCGGACCGATGGTCGACGAAAACCTTCGCCGCGGACTGATACTCTCCGAGGGAAGCTTGGCACCGTTCTTTGCCTCCCCCATCAGCATCGCGTTGGTGATAGCGGTGTTCTTCACCCTCTTCGGTAGATTGAAACCGGTGAAGAAAGTCACCGGCACCCTACTGTGGCCTCTGAGGAAATTGACAGGTCTGTTCATACGGGCAAAGGCGGATTGAGCATGAAGAAGGGATTGTTCACGGTAAGTTATGCGGGACTGTGGGGACAAAAGGAACTCTCGGTTCCCGCAATCATACGAAAGGCGGCATCGATGGGGTATGAGGGAGTGTTGTTCATGGGCAAACCTCCCCACCTCTTCCCCCACGGTGTGGATGCTTCCCGTCTTGAAGAGATCAAGGAGGTCCTGGAGGAGACGAAGATCACTCCCGTGGGAATTGCCGCCTATAACGACTTTTTGGTGACAGGCCCTGCGGAAGTACCCCTGTTGGAGATGCAGTTGGCCTATATCGGTGAGACGATCCGCCTGGCCGGACGACTCGGGGCTCCTCTGGTGCGTCTCTTCACCGGGTATCTTTCACCAAATCGATCGACGAATGAAGGGTGGAACACCGTGGTCTCCATCCTTCGCGGGTGCGGCGAGATCGCCGAAGACCATGGTGTGACACTCGCAGTACAAAACCACCATGACCTTGCCGTCCATACCGATGAGATGTTGCTTCTGCTAGAGGAGATCGACCACCCCTCGGTGAAGGCGGGGTTCGATGCCTGGTCACCATACCTAAGGGGAGAAGACCTCACCGAAGCCGCTGGAAAAATGGCCCCTTGGACAGCAATGAGCATAGTGGCGAACTACAAAAGGTACCACCGCTATTCATATGTTCCCGATCTGGTCAACTATGCAAGGGTGGAACCCGACAAGGTACGGGCCACGCTCATCGACGAAGGGGAGATCGATTACCAGGCATTCCTTTCCACACTGCACGACAATGGATTCGACGGTTGGGTAGTCTATGAAATGTGCTCTCCCCTCATAGGTGGGGGTGATGAAGCGAATCTCGATCTCCACGCCTCTTCCTTCGTGAAGTGGATGGATACCCATATGCAGGAGCAATGACATGAAACACAAATTTGGAATCATCGGACTCGGCATGATCGCCGAAATGCATGCGAAGGCCATACAGGACATCCCGGAGGCCGAAGTGGTCGCTTGTTTCGATGTCAACGGAGAGCGGGCCAAGGAATTCTGCGCGACCTACGGGGGTACTCCGTATGTGGATCTCGATCGATTCTTGGCCTCGGATGAGTTCGATATCGTGACGATCTGCACTCCTTCGGGACTTCACATGGAGAGCGCGGTGGCAGCCGCGAACGCCAAGAAACATATCATCGTGGAAAAACCACTGGAGATCACAGTCGAGCGTTGCGATGCCATTATTGAAGCCGCGAAGAAGCACAATGTCGTACTTTCAGGAATATTCCCCTCACGCTTCCACTCGGTCTCGCAGGTGGTGAAACAGGCCATAGAGACCCGGAGGTTGGGACCTGTGGTACTTGGCGATGCCTATGTGAAATGGTACCGCTCACAAGCCTACTATGATTCCAGCGGATGGAAAGGAACATGGAAATTCGACGGAGGAGGAGCTCTGATGAACCAGAGTATCCACGCCATCGACCTGCTGCAATGGTTCATGGGTCCTGTGACCCAAGTGACCGCCTATGCAGGAACCCTCGCTCATGAAAATATCGAAGTGGAGGATACGGCGGTAGCGGTACTCAAATTCGCCAATGGCGCTCTCGGAGTGATCGAAGGTACCACTGGTGCCTATCCTGGATTCTACAAGCGAATCGAACTCAGTGGATCCAAAGGAAGTGTGATTCTCGAGGAAGAAAACCTTACCATGTGGAAGTTCGCCGAGGAATCTCCCCAGGATGAGAAGATCCGCTCAGATTTTGCCGCACTCACCGCAACGGGAGGAGGCGCTGCAGACCCGACTGCGATCGGCTACCATGGACACATGCTGCAATTCATGGATGTGATCGAGGCGATCGACAACGGAACGCAGCCCTTGATAGACGGAACGGAAGCAAGGAAGGCGGTTGAGATCATCCAAGCGATCTACCGCAGTGCGCAAATCGGAGCTCCTGTCGATGTACCTTTGAAAAGACAGGGATAAACTTTGCATATCTTCTGATTTTGTGAAAATACTTATCTCGCAACACTCGGTTGCACAGTAGATGCATCTCTTTTCTTGACATAAGGAAAGAGGTGCATCCATACTGTGTACAAACGGAATATACATTAGATGCACCAATGCAAAGGAGATACCCATGGAACGCTGGAAAAAGGAACAACTGACCGTAATCGAATGCAGTGGCAGAAGAGAAATGGGTCGTGCCGCGGCCAAGGATTTTGCCTATGCGGTGAAGCAGTTGCTCGCAACCCAAGATACCATAAGGATCGTGTACGCCGCCGCCCCTTCGCAAAATGAATTTCTTGAGGAGATGTCCAACGACTCCTCGCTGGACTTCTCCAGAATCGAAGCGTTCCATATGGATGAGTACATCGGCCTGCCATCCGGTTCACCACAGAGTTTCGGTTCCTTCCTAAAGAACGCGATCTTTGGCAAGAAGCCTTTCAAATCGGTGCACTACATCGATGGAACGAAGGCGGATCCCGAGGCTGAAGCCAAACGCTACTCGGCATTGTTGACCTCCCGTCCCATCGATATCGTGTGCATGGGGATCGGAGAGAATGGACACATCGCCTTCAACGATCCTCCTGTGGCCGACTTCTCTGATCCACTGGCAATGAAGGTGGTCGAACTCGATACCACCTGTAGGCAACAGCAGGTGAACGACGGATGCTTTCCAGACTTCGCATCCGTTCCCACCCATGCGCTCACCTTGACCATACCCACCTTGGCAAGTGCGGCCCATCATTTCTGCGTGGTGCCGGCCACAACGAAGGCCCAAGCGGTATACGACACACTCAACGGACCGATCGACACAGCATGTCCCGCATCCATCATGCGCTCCTGGGCCCGTCCCATACTCTATCTCGATCCGGACAGTGCCCGGTTGTTGCACAAATAGGAGATTCATGATGACGAAATTGGCTCTGAACGGTGGCGCGAAAACCGTCACCCGCAACTATCTTGAAGAAGCGACCCTACCCGTCTGTTCCGAAAAGGGCAAGGCCTTGGTCAACCAACTCATGGAAAAGGGTGAAATCTCCCAATCGCCTTTGGTCGCCCGCTTCGCACAACGGTTCAGCTCCTACGTGGGCACCACCTATGGTTTGTGCACCAACAATGGCACCAGTGCGATAGAAAGCGCCCTATTTGCAGTTGGAGTAGCACCTCAGGACGAAGTGATTGTCCCCTCCTATACCTTTTGGGCAAGTGTGACACCGATTATCGCTCAGCATGGAATTCCCATATTCTGCGAGGTCGACCCCGATACCCATTGTATCGATCCAAAGGATATCGAACGACATATCACACCACGCACCAAAGCGATCCTGGTGGTCCATGTATGGGGAAACCCCTGTGATATGGATGCGATCATGAAGATCGCACGTGCCCGTCACCTGGCGGTGGTGGAGGATTGTTCCCATGCCCATGGAGCAAGCTACAAAGGACGTATGGTCGGTTCCATCGGGGATGTGGGGTGCTACAGTCTTCAAGGAACCAAGACACTACCGGCTGGAGAGGGTGGAATCCTGGTGACCGACCACAGGGAGTATTACGAACGCGCCGCAGCGTTGGGACACTATGAACTGGTACCCGAATTCCCGGAGGATTCTCCTTACCGCAAGCACGCTTTGACCGGAATGGGCGCGAAATTCCGCATCCATCCATTCGCTGCGGCCCTCGCCGACTCCCAGCTGGATGAATTGGACTCGCGGAGTGAACTGCGCCGAAGAAATGCGAAACGATTCGAGGAAGCCCTTGCGGACATCCCATTCATCAAACCCCAACAGGAATATCCCGGGGGAAACCGGGTGTTCAGCTACCACTACTACCGCTATCTACCAAGGACGAACAATCCGACCGAAACCTATGTCTTCCTGAAGGCGCTGAAGGCGGAGGGCATCCCATGCGGATACTGTGGCTATGGACGCTTGCATACCGCTCCCCTCTTCGTCGAAGGAGGACCGTACGGCGACTGTTCCCCTGGAAAGGAGAGGATCAACCCATCTCTTCCGGTAACCGAGATGATGGCCAAAACCACCTTCCTTGCTGCTCCCAGATTCGAAACCTCCTGCGATCCACTGATCGACCAGTATAGCGCGGCATACCACAAGGTGGCTGAGCATATGGATGAGGTGATCGCCCATATGGAAGCTCATGACTACTCCAAGGAGCTCCAGAGTTTGAGCGGTCGAAGCATCGCCATGCTCTAGGGGGACCGCAATGGAACCGCATTCCATCCCAGTATTCACCATGCGGGACAATCCCGACGACCTACCCGTCTTCATCCGCACCTATGGTGTGGATGAAGTCACCAAAGGACTTCATGCCCATCAGATGATCCAGATCAATTATGTGGTGGCGGGAAGTGTGTCGCATCAGATCAACCGCAGCCAGTTTATCGTCACCGAAGGAGATGCCTTTGTCATCCCCCCGCAGGTTCCCCACGGTTTGGTTCCCATGGAGACACAATCGTTCACCATCACCGAGCTGGAATTCAATCCCGAATTCGTATGGGGAGAGCGGGTTCCGCTGGATCAGATGCGGGGTCTGTTCGACTTCGCCTATATTGAACCGTTTCTTGTCAGTGAGAAAGAAGTGAAGCCCCGGTTGAACATCCCGGTGAAGGATCGCCACATGGTATTGGAGGCCTTGCGGGAGATCCAAAACGAATACGAGAATAGATCCCAAGGGTTCCTGCTGGCCATCAAGGCAAGCATTCTGCGGCTCTTGGTGAGACTGGGCAGACTCTACAGCAGCGAAGTCACCAATTCCATGGAATCGGATTCCCTCTATACCGAACATGCCCGTTCGATCTCCCGAGCATTGGCCCATATCGACGAACATTTCCAGAAACCCTTGGATATTGGCCAAGTTGCCAAGATCGCGATCCTTTCCAAATCCTATTTCTGTTACCTCTTCAAGGAATTGACCGGACGGACATTCGGAGAGTATGTGAAGGAAAAGCGTATGCAATATGCCTGTCGGCAATTGATCGAAACGGATGAAAAGATATCCCACATTGCCATTCAATCGGGCTACACCACCGTCTCCCACTTCAACAGGGTATTCAAGGATACGGTGGGAACGTCACCAAGAACATATCGAAGGATGAACTTCTACGAAAAGCGATAGCCATTCCAGGATTTCCAGTAGCCTGAAGGATACGTTCCCTCCAACATCCCCAACAAATCGGTGCTTGAATGTCCCTTCTCGAGTAACTTCACCACTTCCCTTCCGCTTTCATACAAGTGTTCCACCTTTTTCACCGTTTCATCGGTGCACATCAATGGTTCCATGACGGTGAAGACATATCCTGCTCCGTTACCCGCGGCACTGAACACGAAATCGTGTATGCCGGCGAGCGACATGTCCTGATAATGGAAGCTTCCCAAACGCCAGCAGAACGGCAGCCACGGATGTCGCGAGATGATCGAGGGGTTCAATCGAGGAGAGATACCCGGATCATAGTCGGTGATGCCCAATCCCTTGAGCAACGGAAGATGATCGGGATGCATATCCTCACAGTGCAACTTCACCGCCGGAACAGGGGCCTGGTAGAACTGTCTCCAGAAGGGCAACACCATTTCAGGCCACATGTCGGGGCTGTACATCGCCGCGATGTCATCGCACAACCTCCCATGATCAGGAAAAGGATCAAGCACTTCGGTGCCATCGATCCGACAATAGAACCGGGAATACTCGACGATGCTTTGGGTCACCAAATGCATACATCGCTTGAACAGAGAAGGATCGTCGTGGACAGCATACATGCTTTCGACTCCCGCCAATGCCCAGAGTGTGGTGAGAGGGCCTTCCCACTGCCATCCCCAATGCACCCTTTTGTCGGGGAATCGAGTGCGCATCTTCTTCAGATACTCCAATTGCACATCGGTAAGCTCACTTGAGAAACTTCTTTTCTTCCCTGTCTCCAACAAAGCCATCACCTGCTCAAGTCCCATCGGATGCATATCGAGGGCAACCTGACCCGTCTCGGGAAATAGAAGTGGAATACCGAGTGTATTCAAATGTCCATATTTGATCACCGGTGTGGTATAGGGCACAATAAGGGGAATACGTTCATCGAACATCGAATCAAGACGGCGCACACCTTCTGTGTAGGCCGTGATGCAGGCCTCGGCATCGAGATAGAGATCATGCATCGATATGCCACAAAGATATCCCAAGGTATCGACAGTGGCGATGACAAACACATCGAAGGGCTCGGCCAACTCCATCGACGACCTGGCAGGCTCGGACAAGGTGTTACGCTTGGAGATCATCATTCACCTCCTTGATCATTTGTTCCAAGGTCGAAACCAATCGATGTTCCAGATCACCGGTGAAAGGACCGGGCAATCCATAGTATCGGTAAGCGACATCGACCTCATACCCACCTTCATCCATTGCCTCTTCACTGGGAAGATATCCCAAAGAACCATTCGAGTACCCCACCAACATCGACGGCACATCACCCGAGAGGCGTTTGATCCGCTTGCCCACCGATGAAAAGAGTTCACCGGGAACCGTCCACACCACCAGTGCATCCCCGATAGCCAACACAGACAACTGCGCAGGAGTGCTTTTGGGTATCGTATCCAGCGCCACCAATCGCTCCAACCAGTGTTTCTCCACTTCCACATCCCACACTGGATTGTCATGGAGAAGCACAAATTCATCGAGGTCTTGGGCCGCCGCTTGCGCTTCGGTCAATCTCTTCTGATTCGAAACGCGCAACTGCTTCAATTCTTCATCGGAAGGAACACCTCTGAAAGGAAGCTCGATCGTCTTGACCACATGTCGAAGGGAATCCACTTTCCTGTTGGCAAATTGCGTCGAATCAAGAAGACCCTTCAGTATCGTTGCGATCTCATCTCCAATTCTCTCGATATCCTCCACTGTCCCTTCCCTGAAAGAGACTCCATCCTCGGCGATGAGGGCAGGACGCACATCCCCACACGCTCCGGTGAAAGGCAGTACCTGGATTTGATTGCCAAAGAGTTTCTTCAACGATTGGACGATTTTCCCTGGATAATCGGCCGACACCTCCGAGATTCCCACTCCCAAAGTCGTGGGATGCACCGAAGTATTGATCCACATCGTATGGGGCTTCCCATCATACTCTCTGAACACGGTAGCGATGATTTCATCGTCCCTACTGCCGAGAGGATTGGGACGCATCCTGACCTTTCCCTGCACAGAATCCTTGAAGCGCCTATTGATTCCAATGGGTAGGGAGCATTTGAGTGTACCGATGGTCACGGGAACCACACCCGTTCCCAAATTGAGGATCCCTTCTTGAATCCTTCGAACCACGGATTCGAAATACCCGGTATCCTTCTCAAGTGCACCGAGGTCGATCACCGGAGGTGCGGTATGGGTGTGGGTGGTGGTGACGATGATATGGTCAGGTGCGATTCCCACCAAAGGGGAAATGGTGCCACGTACTGTCTCAACCGACTGCTTCGACAATTCGAGAAGATCCAAGGATACCACCATACTCCTTTGATACCCGGTCTCAAGCAAACAAATCCGTGCCGAAAGAGGATCGAGAATCGCAGTGGATGCCCCGCTCCTCGCCGCATGACCCGATAAACGGCAACCTATCGACGGGGTGATATCGACCTCAACCGTTTCCATCATGAGAGGAATCTGTTGCGCCAACACATCATGGCAGGAAATGAGGGAAAGCCCGGTATGGTATCCGGGATCGAGATCGGGCGTAGCCGGGATCACCGGTATGGCATTCCCACTCGAATCAATGGTCTGGATCGCAATTTCACAAGCGGAAGGTTCCAGATAGAATTCCTTGAAGGCATCCATACAGGTGGAGAACCATCGCCTACCCCATTCCGACCAATTCCGATCGGTATGGAAATCCTCCACCAAAGCGATTGCACGCATGGTTTCCGGCAATGACCACCAAGGCATGGAATCGTGTATGGGAATCGTGGTTTCCCCATCAACAGATTTCACGATTCCACCAGGTTCCCTGTACCCGTGGGCGAAATTGGTGGCAATCAATTCAGGAAGCAATTCCTTGATCTTTCCGAACCAAAGGGCCTGCTCGTCATCCAATGAGAATTCCTTTTCCACCACATGGATCAATTGAGCCACCAGTCCCACGAATTCCAAGGCATGGCCTGGATCGAGTGCAACCCGCCCTTCGGTATCCCGCGCGGGAGCACCCATTGGATCGATCCATTCGACAATTGTATACTCGGGCAGGGAGGACCACTTGTGGTCGATGTTCACATGGGCCCCGACCACACGTTCGATGAGTTGCCTCCCGATGGCGATTGCCGTATCATCCTTATCCAATCGCAGTAGCAGCGTGACTGCACCCAGGGCCAACATCTGACCGGCATAGCTGGTCCTGCCATCGGCATATGGCTGGTATTGGGAGGCATCGAAACTTATCTGGTCATTGTGGAAATTGTCGGCGAGAATCGCTTCCAATACCGCAGTGATGTATCGCCTGGATGCGATTTTCTCCTCTTCGGAACCATACCTCTGGTAAAAAGCATACAAACCACGGGCACAAAAGAGGTCACTCATGGTATAACGTCCATCCTGAGGAAAATCTTCTCCCAAAAAGAAATGAAGATGTCCACCTCGGGTGGTTCCCGCACGTTTCAAGTGTTCGGCCACAGTTCTCGCCAAATCGAACAATTCATCCGAATCGACCATTGGAATTCCCGAAAACGTAGCGTACCATTCGATATGTGTGGCAATCGCCTCCAGACCTCGACCTTGGATCCACGCATATACATGTTCCTTATCCCTGATCCCGGGAATATCGAAATGATCGGTTCCCGTGATCGCATCGAGTTTGAGATCGATCCACCCATACTCGGGATGCATCCTATGACGTTCGACCATGAGTCGCATCGTATCGTTGATGATACTTCTCATTTCCCTCATAAGGGAAAGGTTGGTCAACACTGCACCTTCTTCCCGCATCTTATTCCTCATTTCCCGTGGGTATCCAAATCGAACAATTCGATCGCGTTGCGTCCCATCAACAACTGCAGCACCTTTTGATCCAATTTGGCATCATGCACCATTCCAAGGGCATAGCCCGGATGAAAGAGCGTGGTATCGGTACCGAACAAGACTCTTCGTGCACCAAAGGCATCGATCAGCTGGACCAACTTGTCACTACTCGTACAACTGCTGCAGATCTCGGCATATACATTGGGTCCACTCCCGGCGATATCCATGGCGAGATGCCAGTCGAAACCACCGGCATGGGCAAGTATCACCTTGAGCTCCGGGAATTCTTGGAGCACCGGCAACACTTGCTTGGGAGTCTCCCTCTCCGATCCATAGGTATGGATGAGAATCGGCAGATCATATTCCAAAGCCGCTTCGGCGATTTGTAATCCCGCACGGCTGTCGAACCGCTTGTTCTGGATCATAGGATGGATTTTCACCCCGACGAAGGAAGCCCTGCCATCCCCAGTCCTCTTATTTCCGTAATACTTGATCTGCCCAACCGACTCCTTGGGATAGTGCAGGTTCACCGTCACATATCCCAAGAGGCGATCCGTCGGGGAAAGTTCATTATCAAGCCACCGATTGCCTTCGATGAAATCGTAACGTACAGCCATGCTGCTGGAGACCACGGTGATATCGATTCCCCAGCGGTCCATTTGCGCAATCAGATCATCCCTTCCCAAATCGCTGGTGGGAAATGACCAGTGTCCCACATGTCCATGAACATCAACCACCATGAGTGACCCTCTCCATCAAAGCAATGGCATTTTTTGCAAGTAGATCTAAATAATCCACTTCCAAGATATGCTCGGGCGCAAGATTCAACACCGATTGAATCGATCCGAAGGGAGTATTTGATGCGAACAGCAAACGATCCGGAAAGGATTGGATCGCCTGCTCGACACTACCGGGGCCATGCAACAACCTCGTAGTCGGGTACAGGGACTTGCTATCGCGGAATCTTATACTCCAATCGGCATAATCGTAGAAATGGAGGCTGCTTACCATCGGAAGTTCATCCTTGGTAAAATCGTTCACACGAGCCACATCAGCTGTCCCCGAATCGAGAAGAAGACCACATTTGTGCTCCCTCAGATATTCATACAGATAGAGGGCGACCGGATGTACCACATCCCAACCCTGTTCGACAGGATACAATCGCCAATATCCGGCACCTTGCTTGAATGCCGTTTCAAGTACTTCCCTGCACCTCTCGATACCTTCCAAGGGATTCACCGTGCAGACGCAAGTATAGATGGGACCTTCACCATGATCGCCATCGTAGGTTTTCAACAATTGGTCGTTGCTCCACAACGGATCGTACCACAACCCTCCGAGATGGTGGATGAAGGCTCTTCCCACATGATGTCCACGCAACAGCGCCTCCACCCGTTCCCGGTTGGCGTCGACGGGTTGTCGAGGTGAAAACCCGATACTCACATGCCAATCGACTAGCGACAAGACCTACCCCTTCATCCCGGTCAATGTGATACCTTGTATGATCTTCTTCCTCATGAGGAGGAACATGATAAGCACAGGTATGATGGAAAGCATGGAACCGGCATTGATCGGACCAAGATCCACCGTGAAACGATATTGGAACATACCCAAACCAAGTTCCATGGTCCACAGCTCCCTACTGCTGGTGATGATCAAGGGCCATATGAACGCAGCCCACGTCTGTTGGAACGCGAAGATCGAGATGGCCCCGATGGGACCGCTGAGCATGGGGAACACCACACGAAGGAAAATCTTCCATTCGGAAGCTCCGTCTATCCTCGCCGCATCCAACAATTCATCGGGAATCGATGCCATGATGTTCTGTCGCATGAAGAAGATTCCATAGCTCATGATCAGATACGGTGCGACCAAACCCATGAACGTGTTCACCCAACCAAGATCAACCATACTCATGTAGAGTGGAATCATATAGACTTCCAAGGGAACCATGGCCGTCGAGAGTGTCAGTATGAACAGGAAGTTCTTCAACGGGAAATTGAATTTCCCGAACACATAACCAGCGATCGAACTGGTGATGAGGATACTCACTGTAGAAATTGAGGCCATCATCACACTGTTGATGAAAAACCGTGCAAAAGGAGCAGTGGCGAACACAGTGACATAATTCATCCCGGTGATGGTCTTCGGAATCAACTGGGGAGGCCAACTCAACACCTCGTGTGGCGGTTTGAGCGAAGTGGAAAGCATCCACACGAAGGGAAGCACCATGATGGTCGCACCCATCAACAACAGCACATGTTTGAGTATATTGGCGGATTTGCCGGCGTGACTCTTCATACCAAGCCTCCTCTGCGTAGCAACCTTCGCTTCTCACGTCGCTCCTTGCTCCCCGAAATGCCAAACTGGATCAGGGTAAGGGCAAGAATGATCACGAACAACACGACCGCCTCGGCAGCCGCATAGCCGGTGCGGAAGTAACGGAAGGCATTCTCATAGATATCGAAGACGATGGTTCTCACCGCATTGCCCGGTGCCCCTTGTGGACCACTGGTCATGATGAACACCTGTGTGAACACATTGTAGGAATTGATGGTCGAGATGACGAATACAAACAGCATGATTGGTCTGAGCAGCGGCATGATCACACGCCAGAACACCTGCATCGTGGAAGCTCCGTCAATTCTCGCAGCTTCTATGTAGGACTCGGGTATATCCCGCATTCCCACAAGAAAGATGATCATATTGTACCCGACGATCTTCCATACGCTCATGATGATGATGGCCACCATGGCCGTATTGGGAAACACCAACCATCCGATCGGTTCGATGCCGAACCAGGACAATACGTAGTTCAACAAACCATAGGTCGGGTCGTAGATCCACTTCCAAACCACAGCGACAGGAACCATCGGAGTGATCACGGGAAGGAAGTAGATGGTCTCATACCATGCGCTGGCTCTCGAACGGGTTGAGAGTAGAGCTGCAAGCAATACCGCGAATGCCACGCTGAACAGGGTAACGAACACAGCGAAGTAGGTGGTGTTGCGTAGGGAGAGTACGAACAACTCATCCCTGAATAGATCGGCGAAGTTGGTCGTTCCGATGAATTTCTGCAGAGGATTGCCAATCGTCGACTGGAACAGACTGTAGAGGAAGTTCTGAAAAATCGGAACCACGCGAACGAATCCGAAGATGAAGATCACCGGAAGTATCGCGGTATAGGCGAAAATCCTCTTCTTCAGTTCCGTCTCACTCAGTTTTCTTCGTCTCACCTTGGAATCTGACGGTATACGGTTCATGGTGGGTACCTTTCTGGTCGGTCAAGATATCGGGGAGCACATGCCCCCCGATAAGTGTAAAACAGGACAATGAATAATCAAATGAAATAATTGTCATTCCCCATACATGTTGTAGCGCTTGAGAATTTCATTGGTCTCTTTGCCGGCATCGGCGATCACCTTCTCGATACCTGCGGGATTGTTCACCAACGACTTGTCGAGGAAGGCCGAAACCAGACGCTCGGCGAGACGGGTCATCACCTCATCGAAAGGACCGATTGGGATATAACCGAACTCTTCATATCCGGCTGGAGAAGCAAGGAATGCTTCAAATTGCGGCTTTGCGGCAATGATCGCATCGAGATCGACATCGGCACGGGCCGGCAGCCAACCAACATTGTCGAGCAACCATTGCTGGTTCGCATCATTGACCATGAAGAGCACAAAATCCCATGCGAGATCAGGATTCTTCGCAGCCTTGGTGACATACAGGTTCTGGATATTAGTGATTCTACCCCAACGTGCGTCGGAAGGAACCAATGCGGTGTCGTAGTTCAAGTTGGGAGCCTTGGCTGCGGTATCGCCGATCACCCAGGATTCCCTGAAGAACATTGCGGCCTGGCCAAGTTGGAACGCTTCAGCATCGTGTTTGATCTTATGATCGTCCCAGTGGTCCTTGTACAAGGCATCGATGTAATACTTCAATGCGCTTCTTCCAGCTTCATTGTTGTACCCTGCATGATAGGTACCGGGAGTCTTACCCTCTTCGATGATCGTTCCACCCATCGGATAGAGTACGAACCACCATTTTTCGGCAACACCGGAACCCTGTCCAGAAATTCTCAAGCTGTGTCCAGCCCTGGTGAGATTTCCCGCAGCATCATATTTCGCCAACTTCTTGGCATACTCATACATCTCATCCATGGTCTTCGGTGGTCCGGCAAGACCAGCTTCGGCGAACATGTCGGTATTGTAGAACAGTGCGGTACGACCTTGGAAGAACGGAACACCGTAGATATCTCCCTGATAGGTGTTGTTGTCCTTCGCGAAGTCGCTGTACCTACCGTCCGCTGTAACGAAATCCTTGACATTGGCCGGCATCTTCGGCATGAATCCACCTTCGATGAACTTTTGGTTGGCATACACCGACACATCGATGATGTCGGCAACCGTGTTCGACGGAATGGTGGCCGAGAGCTTCTGCTCGAACTCCCGCAATGGATGGGTCACGATGTTGAACTCCACATTGGGATGGGTCTTCTGGTACTCTGCCGCGGCATGCTTGTAGAACGCCTCCATCTCGGGATATCCACACCAGATGGACAAGGTCTCCTTGCCACCGGTCTCCGCAGCTCCTCCGGCGAACACCATATTCGCCACAAGCAACAGAGCCAACAGTACGATACTTAATTTCCGTGCCATACTTTCCTCCTTTTCAGGCATATGAAAACTTCGGCAACATTTAATAATGTTACGTGTTATTATATACCCGAGGTTCCATATGGCGTCAAGGAAAATTAATCTTGAACTATCAACTCTTTTTGAAGACTATTTTTGAACAATTGCGCGGTACTTCCATAGATTTCACCCCTGAACTCAGGCTCAAGACGAATGAACTCGACATCACCATGCGTGTATGGGGAAGTCCGCATATAGAACTGTCGTTTCATAAAGTCGTACACCGCCTCATCCATCAGGAACGGACTCAGCAACACGACACGTTCCGGATGGAGAATCTGATACAAGGATGCGAGACTCAATGCCACGGCTTTGGTGGCATGTAGGATCAATTCTCCACTGCCCAAGTGGTGGGAAAGATAGAATTCCTTGAATTCATCCTCATTTTCAGGAACACCGGGAAACACTTTGGCGAGATCGGGCAGCAAAGCCCACAATGCGGCTTCGGTCTCAAGACAACCGATATTGCCACAACGACATTTGGTTTCATTGTTCAGATCGACCGCAACATGTCCGGCTTCCATGATATAGCCGGGAGTGGATTCGACAACCACACCATTCATCGCATAGGTCGCACCGATACCGTAACCCCAGTGGTACAGCAATGTGCCCCCACTGCCATAGTGCGGTTCATCCAGAAGAAGATCGTTCAACTTCGCCTCCAAACTGGTGGAGATGAGCACTTCACACGCCAAGCTGTCAGAAAGCTGTTTGAATGAAAAGTTCTTGATGTTCGGCCACCGCATGGAGAAGATCAGTTCCTGCCGTATTTTGTTGAAATTACCGAAAAATGAGAGTCCCACCCCTGCGAACATCGCACCAACCGGTTTCTTTTGCTTCAAAGGTTCGATGAGCTCGACAAGAATCCCCAGCAAATCTTCATTCTCCATCTGGGAAGAGACATTGACCATGTTTTCGGCCAACACATCACCCTTGATATTGAGCAATACCGCCTTCAACTGCTTCGATACGACATACACAGCCACCGCGACAAGAAAATTTTCATTCATATGGAGAGCAATCTCAGGACGACCCTTTTTCCCGTTGTTCCAGATATCCCCTTCATACACCATACCCTGACCAATCAACTCGGTGACGACATTGGATACGGACGTTGGACGAAAGCCCAGATCGGTGACGATGCGTTTGCGCGTGATCCCAGGCTCCAGACAGATCTTCTGATAGACCCGTGCTTTTTCGGAATCCTTGATGCGGTGGACAGTTTGGTCATGGACAGTATGTAGAATCGACAACATGAGTATAAGAAACCAACCTCCAATCAAATGGCAATGAAAGGTATCATTACCCCCAGGGCAAGCCCTTGGTCCAGTAGGCCCCAAGGAGCGAGGTATGATTCCTTACGTTGCCTTCACTCGCTCGGGAGAGTGGACCATTATAAGGTCCCTTTCCTCTCGCTTAGTTTGGCAATCAAATCGCCTGCAACGATGACATGTTCTACTACGAAATTGGAATCGAATACAACAAGGTCGGCATCGAATCCGGCAGCAATTTTTCCTTTACTTGCCTGCAATCCCACCACTCGGGCAGGATTCACCGTCATCATCCGCACCGCATCGGTCAATGGCAGCCCCACATCCACGCACATGGTACGAACCAACCGTTCCGCAGTAGCCACACTTCCTGCGAAAGCGGTCCGATCGGGCAATTTGGCAACACCATCCTCCACTATCACACGTTGCCCACTACCATGGGCCCCAAGAAGGAACTCCCCCTCCCCCAATCCGGTCGCACGCAACGAATCGGAAACAAGACACATGTTTGCGACTCCCTTCATCTTGTGGATTAAACGCAACAGCGATATGGGAAGATGTTTTCCATCGGCTATGACCTCTACCGGTAGATCATCAATCAGATACCCCGCTTCGATTACCCCGGCGTGACGATAGGCATTGCGCCTGAACACACCCGACATCCCAGAATACATATGGGTCAGTAGCCCGAACCCCTGCTCTACCGCCTGCAACACCATATCGTAGTCGGTATCGGTATGGGCAATGGCTGCGATGATTCCCCTTTTCACCAATTCCCTTCCCATGCCAAGGGCACCGGGCAACTCGGGAGCCAAGGACCATCTACGGATCTCGGGATACGCATCGAGAAGAGGCAGATATTCGTTCGGATCCGGATGTTTGATATAGTTCGGATCCTGTGCACCCCTTTGTGCTTGTGCGAAGTAGGGACCTTCGAGGTGGATTCCAATGAGATTCGGCATACCAGGGAAATCCTTCGCAACACGATAAGCCTTCAGCGTTCTCTCCATCTCATCCATAGGGCCGGAGAGAGTCGTCGGCATCATGGTTGTGGTTCCATGCGACAAATGGGTCTTCGCAGCCGTCTCGAACGATTCAGGCGTCCCATCCATAAAATCGGCACCACCGGCACCATGAAGATGCAAATCGATAAAACCCGGGGCAACATGACTGAAACCGACATCGAGCACCATCGCTCCCGTTGGGAAGGTGCTTCCCAATCGATTTACCGAATCAATCTTGCCATCCTTCGCTACGTGGAGGTCTCCCTCGATCAACCGATAGGGAGTAACGATCCGAGCATTCTTGATGACCAATGGGCGCTTCATGGCATTCCCCTTCCGTAGTTGCCTTATATAATAACATGCAATGATTATAAATGGTAGAACCAATCGCTCCCATCATTTTCCATCATTCACGTGTCGGTAAACCATATTTCGATTACCGGGAAGGGATTTTCAACAATCGATTCCAGCGCGTGAAATGAATTCCCTTATCTTCACAACAGAGCGTTCCACCAGAAGCGAACCCTTTTCGGCACTCGCACCCGAAAGATCGCCCCATGAAGAACCATCGGTGTAATCAGCGAAGGTACCGTAGGCGGAAAAAGGGGATTGTCCACCGGGAAGATGCTCCTTGAAGAAGTCAAACCTTGGTAGTGGAGGTCCGTTGGTCGCCTGCTCCATATCCACCATATCGGGAATTAGATGCAGCAGCACACTGGTGATCATCTCTCCTCCATGTCCACTCCCGTAGCGCACATCAGCAAGCACCTGGGAAGCAATGGAACCGACTGTCTTCCACCAATCGATCACATAGGCACGTGTTCCACCAAGCGCAAGTTTCCTGCAGACCGCATCGGCGGCCCGATTGTTCAATGAATGGAAATTGATGAAGAAGAGGTGACGAACCTTCCCATCGCGCAAGAAGGAATTCGCAACCGACTCATAATACTGTTCCAGCACATGCTGAGGAATATCGACGGTTCCGGGAGCCTTGGGAAGCTCCAGTGTATCGCCGTAAGGAATTGTCGGAGCATACCATGCTCCGGCTATCTCTGCGATACGGGGAACCACTTTGTTGGCCACCAACCAATCGGCTCCCAGGGGACCGTGGGTACCCAACACCTCTATCGAAGCAAGTGGAATCAGCAGCATACCCGAAGACTCCATCGCTTTCCCATAGGCCGCACTGGTCATCGCTGAGATATCATGTCCATCAGTCATTCGACCTCCACAGGCTTTCCCTCAACCACAGAACGATTGATCGCATGCACCACATCCATACTCCTGCAACCATCCTCCACCGTACACAGCACAGGCACATCCTCCAAAATCGCATCGACCAGATTGTCGAACTCCTCCTTGAAGGGATGGTGGGCCACACTACCTGAATTCGGTGTCCCGCAAGAGAACTGCATCCACCCATCCTGATGGGGAAACAAATCGGAAGCATAGAAGCGATTGTCACGACAGAGCCCCTTCGTACCCAGCAAATCGATGTTGAACTGGTATGGACTATGCAGCCCGTCGAGGGAAACACTCGTCTTTCCCACCGATCCATCGGAAAATTGCAAAGCAGCCACATACGTGGTGGGATAATCGAAATCATCGCGGGTACCCACCGCATAGGCATGCACTTCCCGGATTTCACCATGCAGATAACGAAGGATATCCACCGCATGACTGCCTCCGGTTATCATCGCACCACCGGCAAACTCCTTCTTCCGAATCCAAGGATAGCTATTGAATTTCGGGGAAATACCATGCCAGTAGTCCGCCTCGGCATAATAGACCCTTCCGAAAGCCCCATTGTCCAACATCCGCTTGATATTCCTCACCATCGGATGCCAACGGAGGACAAAGGACACCACAGTCTTCCGATCTGAAGCTTGGGCCGCTAGGGAAAGCAGTCTCGTCTCCTCGAAATTGATACCGGCAGGTTTCTCCAACATCAGGTGCTTGCCCGCCTCGAGAGCGAGAATTCCCTCCGATGCATGCAAATAATTCGGCATGCATTCACTTACGATGGAAACTCGTTCATCGGACAACATATCCTCGTAATGGACATACACCTTCGCATTCGGAGCGTAGGTGGCGGCAAAGCGGGAGGCATGCTCCACAGAACGTCCACAAATGGCGACCACCTCCGCCTTCCCATTCGCCTCGATCGCCTTCACATGCTGCACCGCAACCTGTCCCGTTCCTCGAATACCCACTCCCAACATCGTATGTGCTCCCTTCATGTGATCTCCAGCATCCGGTACACATCTGCCGCGTGTTCACCGAACTTCACCGATGTGCGCACCTCAAGATTCCTCGGTCGCGGGAATTCGATATCCATCGAACCTACCATCCTCGATGGACGTGCCGAAAGCACCACCACCCTATCCGATAGGAACACCGCCTCATTGATCTCATGGGTAATGAAGAGCACCGTCTTCTTCGACTCGGACCAAATCCGCTGAAGCTCCAAATTCATCTTTTCCCGGGTAATCGCATCGAGGGCCCCGAACGGCTCATCCATCAGTATCAATTTGGGGTCATGGATCAGGGCACGGGCGAGTGAGACCCGCTGCTGCATTCCACCGGAAAGCTCATTCGGATAGGCGTTCTCGAACCCCTTGAGTCCCACCAGTTCCAGCAGATCCATGGCCTTCGCCACATGCTTCCTCTTATCGAGCTTGAGAATCTCGATGGGAAGCAACACATTGTCCAAGACCTTGCGCCAGTTGAGCAAAAGTGCCTTCTGGAACACGAAACCAACCTCCCTGGAAGGATCGAAGCGCTCCTTGTCCACAGTGATCTCGCCTTCGCTCTTTGGAATCAGTCCCGCAATGATCTTCAGCAAAGTGGTCTTGCCACATCCCGAAGGACCGACAATGGAAACGAACTCTCCAGGATACACGTCGAATGAGACACTTCCCAATGCGACCAGCTCACCATCACGCGTCTCGAAAGTCTTGTTCAAATTCTTGATCGACAATAACGTTTTCTTTTCCAAGCGGCACCTTCCTCATCGATCCCCGGCCGCAAGGCCGGGAACCGCATACTGCGAATGTAACATATTCTAGAAATCGTACTTGTACATCGGATCGGGCAGGAAACTATCGTCGAAACACTCCTCCACTGGGAAGGAAAGCGGCTGCTGGTAGGTATTCACCAGATTGTATGTCTCCCTGATCCGTGACGGATCGATATACCCGATACCGAAATTCTTGTACCGGTCGGTCTGGAAGAACTCCATCACCACATTCAAATTCGCAAGATAGTCATCCTTGTTGATGGGATGGTATTCACTGAGAATCTCGATGGCCTCCGCAGGATGCTGCAATGTGTACTCCCAAGCCCGGTAGACAGCCTTGAGGAACCTCCGGAGCATCTCGGGATTTTCCTTGATGGTATCGTCGTGCGTGATGTAGGAGTGTGCATAAGCGTTGAAACCGTAGTCGGCCCACACGAAGTACCCCAACTCTTCGGGTGGAATGGCTTTTTCCATGAAAGGCTTGCCGGTATAGAGTTCGAACACCACATCGGCATTCTTGGAAGCAAGCGCCGAAACCTTCGCAGCCGGCTCGATATTCACAAACTTCACACTATTCGGATCGACTCCAATCTGCTTGGCGAACGCAGGCCACATGACCTTGTGCCCATCGGTGGCGGGAACCGCGACCGTCTTGCCTGCGAGATCCTGAGGCTTGGTGATACCACTCTCCTTCCAGAAGAAGCTGCAGTTCGGATGCTTGTCGAAGATGATACCGATGATCTTCACATTCGCCCCCTGCTGTCGGTTGGTAATGGGTACCGGAGCATCGCTTATCGCGATATCAGCCTTCCCCGAATCGACAGCCTGGACCGAATATCCCGAACCTTGACCGACAATGATGTTTACATCAAGGCCCTCCTCCTCGAACCAACCGAACTTCTGGGCTACGTAGTAGACCGCATGGTCACCGGTGATCTTCCAGTTGAGCAGGAAATCCACCTTCTCCAACTCGGCGGCCCCGGTGGCTTCCACTTGTCCTTGTGCCCACAACGCAGTCATCGACAAAATTGCGACCAGCACAATCAGCAACATGGTTCTTTTCATGACAAATTCCTCCTTTTGTCTATATTCACACCCTCTCGTGTTTGAATGCCCACGGCATGAGCAACCTTTCGAAGAGTGCGACAATCCAATACAAAGCGGCGCCGGAAAGTGAAATGACGATCAAAGCGGAGAAGATCGGCGGAGTGTCCATCGCGTACTGGCTGTTGATGATGATGTATCCCAACCCGCGATCCGATGCGATGAATTCTCCCACGATGGCGCCCACGATACTCATGGTCGAACAAATCTTGAGTCCAGAAAATATGTAGGGAAGCGAGTTGGGGATCCTGATCTTCACGAAAATCTGGAACTTGCTCGCATCGAGGTAACGTATCAGATCGAGCAACTCGTCCTCGATCGAATCGAGACCCGTCATGGTGTTGATGATCACGGGAAAGAAACTCACCAGGAACGCGATCAGGATATTCGTCTTCAAACCATAGCCCATCCACAGAAGGATGATCGGAGCGATCGCGATGATCGGCAGACTGTTTATAAAGGTGAACAACGGCAAAGCCAGGTTCTTGAAACGCTTCGACCATACGATCACAATTGCCAACCCCACACCAAGTACCGCAGTGACAGCGAATCCGATCAAGAATTCATAGATCGTGGTCCTGATGTGCAAAGCCCAATTGTAGTTCGCATCGGGTTGCTTGAAGAACAAGTGGGCGATCGCACTAGAAGGTGTGGGCAACACGAACTCGGGAGTATTGCATACACGCACACCGACTTCCCAGAACAGGAAGAATCCTATGATCACCAACACCGACTTGTAGTTGTTCCCGACAGAACGCCTCATAAACCTTCGGAATGTGGACAACTGTGGAGACTTCGCAAGCTCGTTTCCCTTCATGCTTCCACCTCCACCCTATTCCATGGCATCGCAACCTTCTCCAGAAAACCGATGGCGGAAAACAACGACAACCCGATCACCGAAAGCAGAAGAAGACAGGCGAACATCGTCGGAGTATCGATGAACGCCTGGGCATCCCTCAGCAGATAGCCAAGTCCCTTGTCGGCAGCGATGAACTCACCGACAATGGAACCGACCACACACATGGTTGCGCTGATCTTCAATCCGGCGAATATATAGGGCAAGGAATTGGGGATGCGGATCTTGATGAACACCTGCAATTTCGTCGCATCGAGATACCTGACCAAATCGAGCAAATCGTCATCCACAGCCACCAAACCCGCAGCCGAGTTGATGATCACCGGAAAGAAGGCCACCAGGAACGCCACCATCACATTGGGCACGAAACCATACCCGAACCAAATCAGAAACAAAGGTGCCAAAGCGATCTTTGGCAGTGAATTGAACAGGATAATGATCGGTGAAAGCAACTGTGAGAAGAACTTGGACCAGGAAATCAGGATTGCCAAAAGGATTCCGGTGATTGCAGTGGCGACGAAACTCACCATAACCTCCAACACCGTAGCCCCGATATGGTACCACCAGTCGTATTTGGAAGCGATCTCAGGATCGAACAAGTGCTGGAACACCAGAATTGGAGAAGGCAGCACAAACCGCTTGATACCGAACACCATGACGATCACCTGCCAAAGCACGAGAAAAATGAGAAAATAGAGGAGCTTTGGTCCCATTCGTCTGAAAAACCCAGTTATGCCCTTTGCCATAGATCCTCCGCATGGGAAGCGATCCGTGCCTCCTCTATCTCATCGTACCGATACCCCAATCCCACATCCCCCAAAGAATCGAGACGAACACAACCATCCTTCCGCTCGAACAGTCCGGGGTGAATCCTCCTCTCATTGACCGAAGCCTCGGGATAGAATTGCATCGAATTGGTCTCCACACCCATGATCGTTCCCGCCCTGGCAGCCAGGACTACATGGGGAATCTGGGCCAGCATGGGATTGGTGAGATCCTGCACCATGAGCGTCATGCCATGTTCCTTGGCCCAACAGAGACTCAGCAGGGCCCCGCTGAGCGTCTTGCAAGTCTTCAGAGCGACACCGGTCCACCCAAGTTTTCTTCCGTAGGCCAGATAGCGCCAGTCATGGGCACTTTCATCCATGAACAGCGGCTTTCTCGCACTCACCGAATGGACATCGATCGGATGACGCTCGATATCGTACGGAAACGGCTGCTCCACATAGAGGATCTTCGCATAGAGGTCGGGATATTCGACCATAAGACGATCGAGGATATTGGTCACATACACCGGGTTTGTCACCGTACAATTGAAATCGGCGGTAAGCCACGACACCCCGTGTGCCCTCACCACCATTCCCACCTCGATGAGACGACGATAATCCCACTCACCATCCGTACCGGTCAACTTTACCTTGAGGCACTTCAATCCATCACGTTCGACCCATTCATCAAGAAAGAACGGATACCCATCCTGCAGCACCTCGCCATCATACCCTGCACGTGCCACGATATCCTTCGCACCGATGAGGTGCCATGCCACCAGTTCACCGGGCAGATCGTCTTTTCCCAACAGATAATCTCCAGGATATTTGCCCTCGAAAAGAGAACGGTACTGCTCATCATAGAACCATGCGAGATCATGGTTCATGTAGTGTTCGTTGAACGTCTCCCAAGAATCGACACCATGGACTTTCCCGTAGGCGTCATGGAGCGCAAGATCGAAGAGGGAATCACATACCAAAGCTGCCAACCACGGCATCTTCTCCACTTCACCGTACCCCTCGTTCTCTTCGTTCCAAAGGGAGACAAGCTCATTGTGTACAAAACGATGGCCGATCTCCATGGCATGACCAGAATACGCGATGTGCTTCCACACATCGCGCAAACTCACACAGAAATCCTGCAGTCGGCTTTGACGGTAGGAATATCCAAGAGAACCCGGCCATACCCACGCGACACTCAATGGCGTCTCACCCCATCCGTCCGATTGGGTGCCATCTTTCGCTGCAACGAACACATGTGCACGGGCCGAAACCACATGAGTGGTGACCTCGGGACCGAACTTGAGGGGAACCCTCGTTTCGATCGGCTGGAAAAAGAGTTCACAATCGGTAACCACCACATCGTATCGACTCATGCATACCCTCCGGTGTACGAATCAAGTCTAACACACATCCTTGTTTTGTCAACTTGATGAACAAAATAAAAAGAAAATAATTCATAAACTTGAAAAAGTGTTTTAATATGGAGACATGAGACCAGTACTCACTGTAGAAATGAAGAACCTCTGGGATTCGTTGCATCTCATCGAGCACACCGATCCGGCTCCCTCGAGAGCAACCATAGCCAAGGAATTGGGTCTGAGCCGCACCACCGCATCCAATGTGGTTTCTCAATTGATGGCCTACCATCTGGTCGAGGAGCTTGACTCTGAAGCCAACGGAAGGGGAAGACCCGGAATACCCTTGAAACTTTCCACCGGCACCTGGTATGCCTTGGGCGCCTCTTTCCATGGCAGAAGTTGGCACTTCCTTCTGGTGGACCTTGAAGGCAACACCGTCGCCGAAGACCACTGGGAACTTGGTGAAGTCACCATCACTACCTTCATGGACACACTGTTGGATGGACTGGATGCTATGATCGGACAAGTACCCGGTTCCCTGCTTCCCCTGATCGGTATCGGAACACCAGGTTTGGTCGACAGCAACACCGGCATCATCACCCGGGCCGACGATTTGGGATGGAAAAAAGTGCCGGTGATGCGACCGGTGAAGGAAAGAACCGGAATCGACTGCCATGTGATCAACCGCCACCGAGCCGCAGGTTTGGGCGAAGTTCGCTTCGGTGCGGGACGGAAAGTATCCAATCTCATCTATATAGGAATCGGAACCGGCATCAGCGCCGCCTTCATCAACGATGGAATACTTTTGGAGGGAGCCAACTTCAGCGCCGGAGAAATCGGACACATGCTCATCGATCCCGACGGACCACTTTGTGGATGTGGACGATACGGTTGCCTGCAAGCATTCTCCTCCAGTGTCGCCTTGTTGAGACTGGTACACGAGAAACACCAATCCCTCTGTGCACTTGGGGATGAATTGGAACCGAACCCCCTGTGGCAAGCGATTGAGGCACACACCCTCACCGGAGAGATGATCGCCTACGAAGCAAATGAAGGCAATCCGATCGCCTTGGAGTGCATGCGTAAGATCGCAGTCCAACTCGGCATCGCAGTATCGAACCTTATCAATGCCTTGAATCCGCAGAAGATCATCATAGGAGGAATGTTGGGAAACGCAGGACCACTGCTTACCGAACTGATAAGGAAAGAGGCCGCCTTCAGGGCGATGGCATCACCCTTCTCCAACGTACATATAGAGCAGAGCATGTTGGGAACACTCGCCGGACCACGGGGAGCGGCAAGCATTCCGCTTCACCATAAATTGGAATTGGTGATGCAATAGAGGAATCATACCTCTTCAAGCAGCCTCTCGAACCTTCTTCCGTACTCGATGAAATTGGCGATCCTTCTCTCCTCGGTGCTCTCGGCAGCAGCATTGTGGAACACCACCTCCATATGAGGTTCGATACTGAAATATCCATCATATCCGTCGCGCTTCAATTCTGAGACGATCTTGCGAATCTGACCCGCACCCTCCCCGGGATAACGGTAGTGCTCGGTCTTCCCATCGGCATCCATCACCGCATCCTTGATATGGACATGTACGATATGGTCCTTCACATGGGAAAAGAATTCATAGGAATCCTGGAACGGATAGGGAAAGTCCTTACGCCCATCGGCGGTAATGGGAGGATTGCCCGTATCGAACACCAGTTTCAATCCGGGAACCTTATCAAGCAAGAAGAGGGTATGTTCGTAGCTCAAACCACCATAGGTATGGCAATTCTCATGAACCGGAACCAACCCCTCGTCAAGAAACGATTGGCAAATCCAATTCATCCTACGAATCCTCTCATCCACCATCTGGTCTTCGAGAATCCTGCCCTCGGGATCCTGAATCACTTTGAAACTCATGATGCGCACATATGTGGTGTGCAATCGCTTCATTCTTTTGATGGTACGGTGAACCACATCCTTGGTCTCCTCGAACGGTTGGGTGATCGGAATCGACCAATTCGCGATTCCCGAACCCAGGCACGCCACTTTGATACCCTGCTCCTCAAGATAATCGGCGACACGGGAGAAATCACTCTCGGGAAGATTATGGGCCAAAGTGGAATCGACAGCGCGCAACTCGATCGCATTCCAACCCAACTGCTTCAATACCGCAACCTGTCCTTCGATTCCATTCGTCGCCTCATCGGCGAATCCGGTCAATTTCCACATACATGGCCTCCATTGCACACAATAGCTATCGAATACTGTACCACACTGGAATATTTTGTCAATCTATTGGACAAATGACAATAAAAGGGTTCGCTACCCCCAATGCCAGCGATGGCCCCTTGCATTGCCTGCACCCGTTCGGGAAAGAAGACCATTGCACGGTCCCATTCCTCTCGCTTTGCGTGGCAATTATGCGATCACCACCTGTACGCCCCTCTCATTCAACTGTGCGATCGCATCGGCAGGCAGATCATCGGTAATGAAATAATCGATGGCATCCCAATCACACACATTGGCGATGAACATCTTCTCGAGCTTGGAGGAATCGGCGAGAAACACCACCTTGGAGGCATTCTTGATCATATGCTTCTTGGTCCTCGCCTCGATGATGTTGGTACAGGTGATTCCCCGATCAATGGAGAACCCAGAAGCTCCGAGGAAAAGGATATTCGCATGGATCTGATCGAATACGAACGATGCGGGTTCGCCCATGAATGAGAGTGAAGGCTTGCGCAACATGCCTCCTGCCACCAACAGTTCAACCGTCTCCGAATTCATCAACTCCTGCAACACCAGCACCGAATTGGTCACCACAGTGAGATTCATCGCCTGTACCAATTTTGCAAGATGCACCGTGGTGCTCCCTGCATCGATGATGATGTTCATCCCAGGTTCCAAGAATCGCAAGGCAGCCCGACAAATAGCGAGTTTCTCACCCTTGTGCTCTTCAAGCGTATTGGCCAACACCCGCACCAACT
>CAYZJV010000002.1:58034-69095 GCA_964478945.1 uncultured Spirochaetaceae bacterium
GCGAGTTTCTCACCCTTGTGCTCTTCAAGCGTATTGGCCAACACCCGCACCAACTCGAGATTTTCCGGCAACATCGCGCCACCGTGGGTACGGATGAGCATTCCCTTGCGCTCAAGATCGTCCAAGTCGTTGCGTACAGTGACCTTCGAGACCCCGAAGAGTGCAGTGAGCTGTTCCACCTCGACCGATTCGTGCTCCCTCAGCAAATCCAGAATCCGCATCTTCCTTCGCACCGCGTTCATGCACGTATCTCCATACCAATGAGTTTGGCGGGATTGTCCCGTGTCACCTTCACCACATCCTCCTCGTCCAAGATACCATGTGTGAAAAGATGGTTCGCACAATCGGCGAGACACGCCGATGAACCTGCCAGACATCCCAATGAGGGAATGTGCAACTTGCCGTCGGGCTCCAGCACCACATTTCCCCCAAGGGAAACATACTTGCCCGGAGGCATTCCCGCAAGCGGAGCAGCATCGCTGGTGACCACGATCCTATCGACACCGCAAGTCTTGCATACCGTTCTGATGAATGGATCGGGTACATGATGCCCATCGGTGATCAGCATGACCGTCAACTCCTCAAACGAAAGGAACGAGAAGATGGGGTTGTCCGTTCTCGGCAACATCGCGGGAATTCCGTTTCCCAGATGGGTCACGCACCTCGCTCCCGCATCGATGGCCCTCTCGATATCCTTATGGCTCGCCATGCTATGACCCATGGACACCACCACATTGCGCTCGGACGCCATGGTGATCAAATCGGTCACATGGGGAACCTCGGGTGCAACGGTAAACAGTTTCAGCAAAGGCCCGGCAGCATCCAAAATACGTTCGAACACCTTTCTATCGGCTAAAGCGACATACCGCTTGTCATGCGCACCACGAGCACCATCCTCTCCAGAGATGAACGGACCTTCGACATGGAGCCCTGCGATCATCCTTTGGGACACTGCATCCTCATCCATAGCCGTTTTGATCACTTCGATATTCCGCACGAACAGATCCACCGGAGAAGTGACCAAAGTAGGGACATAGTAAGCCGTTCCCTTCTTTTCCAACATCAGCGAAACCTTGGCAACATCGACAACCGTCAAATCGGCACTGGAGAAATCGACTCCACCGAAACCATTCACTTGCACATCGACAAGATGGGAAAAACGAACCATGACGAATCCTCCTAACGGGACAATACCTTGGAGGCAGCCATTCTGTCCACCACGAGATAACAATCGCGATGGGTTCTCAGAGAAGCCGCCGGGTGCTGTGCATCGATTGGTGCATAGAGCGCCATATGGACCGCATCGGCTTTCCTTCCATCGGGCACACTACAGACAATACACTCGCTCTTGAGGATCTGCCCGATGCTCATCGAAACCGCGTGGGTCGGAACATCGGCTACTGTTTTGAACCACCCTTCCCCCACCTGTTGCCGTCTGCAAGCCTCATCCAAAGCCACCACCAGATACGGTTCTTCGGTGGTGAGATCCGCAGGAGGATCGTTGAAAGCCAGATGCCCATTCTCCCCAATTCCTAAGAAGGCCACGGTGATCTTGCGATTCATGATCAGATCACCTACCCGCTTCACTTCACCCTCCAGGTCCTCCACATCGGCATTGATGTAGTGGAAATCATTCAAAGGACCCACCTTGTCGGCGAAACGTTCCTTCAAATACTTCCTGAAGCTCGCCGGATGGGTGGCGTGCAAACCCACATACTCATCAAGATGAAACACCTCGACTCGGCTCCAATCAATTCCCCTCTCGGCGGCAAGCGCCTCAAGCATGGTAAATTGGCTCGCTCCAGTAGCGACGATGATGGATACGACATCGCTTTCGGCAAGCGCCTTCCGAATCCTATCGGCTCCGGTACGGGCAGCATGGATCCCCAGATCCTTGGCGTCTTCACAGATACAAATACGCATGTATGTTCCTCCCATGAACGAATTGTATATGATGCCACTGCATTCGTCCATGTTCATTTTCTGTTTTTTCTTTCTTTTTCTTGTCTTTTGTGTATACTATACAGCAAGGGATAGTACATTCCATCCCGGGGAGTCTGAGTACATGGAAGTTGTCGAAGAGTTCATCAAATCGAAAACAGGCGACATGGCAACCTGTGAAGACGGTTATGTGGTGACCGAGCATTTCGCCGCAATAATAGATGGAGCCACCAACAAAAGTTCCAACCATTACGATGGCGAAAGTCCAGGACAGGTCGCCACCAGACTATGCCTCGACGTAGTGAAACATCTTGACCCCAAAACCACGGCCCATGAGGCATTCGTGGCCATGAACAAGGCAATACATGAATTTTACTTGGAAAAAGGAGTGCTCGAACTGGTGAAGCAGAGTCCACCGGCCAGATGCACCGCATCAAGTATCGTCTACAGTGCATCAAGACGCGAACTGTGGTTCCTAGGTGATTGCGTCGCCTTGGCCAATGGAACGGAGTACCAATTCCACAAGGATCTGGACCTGGTGTTGAGCAATCTCAGATCCCTTCTGCTCCATGTGGAGATCTCCAGGGGGGCGACCGAAGAGGAACTGCTCAACGATGACAAGGCCCGCAAGAGAATCATCGAATTCCTCCAATTGCAGGCGGAACTGCAGAATTCACCCTATGAGTGCGAATACACTTACCATGTACTCGACGGCATATCGGAAGAGACGGCAGACTTTGTGCAGGTGGTACCGCTCGATATCCATACGACGGAGATCGTACTTTCAAGCGACGGCTATCCGAAACTGTATACCACCTTGGCGGAAACCGAACGTGTATTGGCACAGACCATCGAAACCGACCCACTCTGCTATAAAATCTACAAAAGCACGAAAGGTGTGGTTGAAGGGAACATCTCCTTCGACGACCGCACCTATCTGAGAATCAAAGTTCGCTGAGAGGCCCATATGTATGAAGGGAGGGATTGGAGCCCTCCCTTCTTCGTACACAGATAGAATCAATCAACCCATCTTGAAACTGTTGGCCATCGAATTTCCCTGCACCTTGTTCATCGTGTAGACGATGATGAACACCACTACCAGCAAAAGTACCGAAAGGGCACTCGCCTCCCCCATCTTCCCATCGGCGACGGCGGAATAGATCTGGATCGGAACCGTACGTGTACGGGCACTGTAGAGGAGGATCGTGGTACTCAACTCCTGCAGCAAAGTCGAAAAGGTGAGAATCGATCCACTGATGATTCCCGGCAGGATGAGCGGCAAACTGACCCGTCTGAACGTGTAGAGCCAGTTGGCTCCCATAATGCCCGAGGATTCCTCCAACGTCGGATCGAGCTGGGTAAGACTCGCCACCACCGAACGATAGACATAGGGAGTACGACGAATCATGTAGGAGATGATGATGATGGTGAATGTGCCTCCCAAAGGAATCAGGGCATTTCCACTGAAAGCCGAGAGCAAAGCCACCGATACGACCGTTCCAGGCAACACGAACGGAGCCATAATCGCCAAATCGAGGATAGCGGACCCTTTTGGCTTCCTTCGTTCCGTGATATAGGCGATGATGCTTCCCAAGACCGCGGTCAGGAACGTGGCGAGAGCCGAAAGATAGAGTGAGTTGCCCAACTCGGTACGCGACACCTGGGGAATCTTCGCATAGTTGGCCCAAGTGAACCCCTCTGGAAGCAACCCTTGCCATTTTTCGAAGAAACTCATCACTATGATGGTGATCTGCGGAGCCAGGGAAACCACGAGGATAAGCACACAGAACAGTGTTCCGAACAAACGTATCGCCCAATGGGTATAGAGCTTCTGCTCCGACCTCGATGCGCTGATCGTCTCGTACTGACGTCTGCTCACCACATATTTTTGTACGATGAGCACCACACCTGTGATCACCACGTTCACCACTGCGATTGAAGCGGCTCCATTGAGGTCCCAGAAACCGTTCACGCGGAAATAGATCAATGTCGGCAGCACATACTCCTCGGCCCCTATAATGGCTGGAATACCGAAACTACCGATGGCACGGATAAACACCAACAATGCTGCAGCCCCAAGGCTTGGAAGGATAAGTGGGAAGGTGACTGTCCAGAAAATTCTCCACTTGCTTGCTCCCATCAACATTGCAGCCTCCTCCAGCAACGGATTCGCCGAAGAGAACGAACTGTAGCTGAGAAGGAACACGAAAGGATAGTAGATCAGTGTCATGGTGAAAATCATGCCGAACATCCCATAGATGGTGGGAACGGTGATTCCCAAGGGATTGAGAAGTATGTTCAGGAAGTGGCGGATCACCCCCTGTCTTCCCATCAGTATGATCCACGAGAAGGCTCCTACGAATGCCGGCATGATCACCGGCAGGATTCCCAAGGAAAGCAACAGATTCTTCGCGGGAACCTTGACCCTCGCCACGATATACCCCATCGGTACACCGATGAGGATCGAGAAGAAGACCACGGAAATACTCAATACGAATGAATTGCGCAAACTCTTTTGGTATAGCGGTGAGGTGAAGAACTTGGTGAACCCCTCCACACTGAATTCACCGAGTGAGAACTTCGCTCCCGTCTTCATGAATGCCCTGAGCAAAGTGGTGATCATGGGCCAAAACAGGAATATTACAAGAAACCCGAGTGGAATGGCGAACACGAGATAGGGAGTGAAATCCTTTTGCAGGAAACGCTTCAACTTCGAATTCTCTGAAGATTGCTCCAAGGTATGTTTCATCGGATATGTTCCTTTGCATACAAAGCGGCCTTCTTCTCATTGAACACCACCCGTACAGTATCGTGTTCGGCGATTCCGGGAACCATTCCCTCCATATCGATCTCCAGTGTACGTTCCGATGAAGCCATCGGCACCCGAACTTCGTAGCGAACGATATGCCCAAGGTGCTGTATGATGGTGACTTCTCCATCAAGTGAAGGTCCGTCGGTTTTCTTGCTGACCGCCAGATGTTCCGGTCTTGCGGCCACCAAGAACTCCTTTCCCTCTTGCACCGTGGCTTCGGATCGATAATTTTCCCTTTTCAAGGACAACGCGGTCCCATTGGGAAGCACCACCTGGATGGTTGAATCATCGCTGGAAATCACCTTGGCATTGAAGAAATTCATCTTTCCGATGAAGTTGGCAACAAAGGGACTTCCCGGTCTGTTGTACAATTCATCGGAGGAACCGATCTGTTCCACGATACCATCGCGCATGACCGCCAAACGATCCCCCACCGCCATCGCCTCTTCTTGATCGTGGGTCACGAAAATCGTGGTGATGTTGGTAGCCTTCTGGATACGACGTATCTCCGCGCGCATGTAACGGCGCAACTTCGCATCGAGATTGGCCAACGGTTCATCGAGCAACAATACATCGGGATCGTACACCAAGGCCCGTGCGATCGCGACACGCTGTTGTTGTCCACCACTGAGAGCGGTGGGACTCGGATTACGCTTGAGCACATCGGTCAATCCCACCAACTCCATGATCTCGGTGACCTTCTTCTTCACCTCGGCATCGGGAGTCTTGCGCACCCTCAGACCATACGCAACATTCTCGAACACATTCATATGGGGATAGAGTGCGAAGCTTTGGAACACCATCCCGATATTCCTCCTGAACGGAGGAATGGTGGTCACATCGCGATCACCATAGTAGATCTTTCCTCCGGTGATCGATTCGAGGCCTGCGGTACTACGCAACAGTGTGGTCTTGCCACATCCGCTGGGACCGAGAAGGCAGAACAGTTCGCCCGGTTCGATCGTGAAGGAGACCTTCTTGAGGGCACGCACCGCGTGCTTGGACTCGGGGTTGAAGGTCTTGTCGACCTCTTCATAACGTAAACTCAAACTCATCTTCCACTCCTGTCACGATGAATAGTACTTTTTATGGGAACGGCATCCTCCAGCAAATCGGAGGATGCCTTGTGTGCACATATGTGCTTCTATTGGATCCAGTCGGAGAAGCGGCTCGAAAGATCGTCGCGCATCGCGGCGGCTTCTTCCGCATCATACTCGAACAACTTGATCTCGCTGAGTGCAGGAAGAGGTCCGGGACCCGGCAAATAATCGACAACCACGCGGCGTTGGCGTGTGGTCAGGATGATCTCGTAGGCTTCCGGAGAAGTCACGAAATCCATGAACAGCTCGGCAGCCTTCGGATTCGGTCCGTTGGCAATGATACCCGAGGCGTCGAAGCGTGCACCGGTCCCCTCTTCGGGATAGACATAGATCACCGGGTATCCTTCGGAAATGTACTTGGCCACATTCGCTTCGCCGGTGACACCGATACCATACTCTCCACGTGCGACCGATTCGGGAACGGCAGTGGACGAGGCCACGAAGACCGCATTCCGAGCCAGCTTCTTGAGTTGATCCTCACCGTACAGCTTGTAGAACATATAGATTTGGGCATATGCCGAACCGGAAAGGGCGGGATTCGCCAAGATGATCTCTCCCTTGTACTTCGGATCGATCAGATCGCTCCACTTGGTGGGATACGAACCTTCGGGAAGGATATCGGTGTTGACGATGAAGGTCTGCAGAGGCATCGAATATCCATAGTAGCGTGGTGGATCGGCGGTGTCGCGTACATCGGCTTTCAGATCATCGTGATTGGCGCATTTGTAACCGCGGAAGAGGTCGTAGTGCGCATCATAGGTCTCTTTTGCGATACCCAACAGGATATCACCCTGTGGTCGCGGTTGTTCCGCGTTGAGCCTGGTGATCAATTCTCCGGAACCTGCCCGGATCAAATCAACCTTGATATCCGGATGATGGGCCTGGAAAGCCTTCACCAGAGCATCCGCCTCATCCTCAGCAGCCGCACTCCAAATGGTGAGTGCCGTTGGTTCGGCCTCGGCGGCACCTTCAGTCGCACCTGCTGCGAACATGGGCAGACACGCAAGAGCGACCAACAATCCCAATACTAACAATCGTTTCATGGAAACCTCCTTCATGACGATAGTCCTTTCACAATGTGATTCTATCCTCAGTCTACCGCAAAACAAACAAAAAGCAAGAAAAAATTAGAAAAAACAAGTTTCCAATCGGAAGAAGCGAAAGGTCCATGATGAAGAAATCACAATCACACTGCAACAACACCACATCTCAGGTGAAGGAGTGGATACAGAAAGAGAGAGCCCACTTATGCAAGCAGGCTCCAAAATTCGAGAGTAGCTGTCGAAAATATCTTAGAAGGATTGGGAAAACTGAACCTTCACTCCATTGGGATCGAGCACATAGAAGAATTTTATATGTTCGTTGGGTTGGAAAGGACCGCTCTCCACCGCAATACCCTTCTCCTTGATAAAGGCCAAGGTCTGGTCAAGAGAATCGACAGCGAAACCCAAAGTAACCGCATCACCAGGTTCCGCAGGCGGCCCCTTGCGTTGAATCAGTTCCACTTGGGTCTCCCCACTTCCAAGAAACGCGATCTCGCTGCCCCGATCCGCCTCGAATCGGCGATTCACCGGCAAACCCACGATATCACGATAGAAAGCGATCGATTCATCCAAATCCTTTACCAACACTGTCGTCCAACAATACCGCATGGCATCCTCCTTTTACTGTCGAATAGTATATCAGTTTATCCAGTTCTCTTGAATGTAGTGCTCCCATTTTTTCCAAACGGAAGAAAATCCTTGCGTATGGAGTACCTACCTCTTGCATAAAAAGAAAAGCAGACGCATCCTTCCAACGAGGAGATCGCCATGTCAAAAGCCAATCGCATCGAATACATCCAAGAGCACATCGACCAAATAGCAACCACACTTTCCCAAGCATATCTGGAGGATGGGAATTTCATAGAGTTCTACATGGGCCAGATCTCGACACCTTTGCAGCTGTTCCTGTTCAAGCCAATGGTGTTGGAAACAGCGATCCTGATGTTGCATCACCTCGGGAAATCCGATTCAGATCTATTCGGAACCCTTCTGGAGGAAACACAAGCGATCGCAGAGGAGTTGCATGCACATATCGCATCCTACGTCGAAATACGATTGGAGGCGTATCAAACATGTTCGGATGTGTTTGAGTGCTTCTCCGAGTCATGCTCCAAGAGTGCCCAGTCTGCGATCGAGGATAAGGATCTTCCTATCCGCGGCAGCTCATCCTTGAAGTCTTCGAGAGTCCACTGGAACGTCGCCCTTCAAGAATCCTGCGAACACATCGGGAAGGTTGCCAAAGAAATCACATCACTCTGAAATAGTTGCTTTTCTTCACCATTTCACAATTGGACAACCGTAATCATTTCGTCCAAACCACTCCTATTTGCACTCCAATGTGCACGTCCTCCATCCACATAATTTGCCACTTGTCGTTTTCACTACTTTCTTCGCATATGTGTGTGCATATGTTGCACCTTTTTCCAGGGTAAGTTATCTTTCCTTCAAATGGACATCATCACAATCTTCAAGACCGCAACCTTCCTCTCCGCGTTCATCTCCACGGTACTTGCCATCCACGTCCATATCACCAAATCGAAATCACTACCGATGAAGTTCCTCGTGGGACTGCTCGCAGCCAATGTGGTGTATGCAATCAGCTATCTCCTGGAGATCAATGCCGATGGGCTGTCCCAAGCCATCTTCTTCCTTCAGATGGAGTACATCGGCATCTTCTTCATCCCCGTATTTTGGATATTCATCGCCTGGACCTACCATCCCGGTGACAGCGAGTACAATCACACACTACTTGGCAAACTCAGAATACTGTACGCCATTCCGATCATCGTAAACCTATTGGTGTGGACCAACGAATGGCACCACCTCATATATAACGACATCGTATTGCAAGAGGGAGTGCCACTGACCCTGATCGAAGTCGATCGAGCATTCGGTTTCTGGATCATCAACAGCCTCATCATCATACTGTATCTCATCGGCACCTCCCGCATGGTGTACAACCTCTTCAAATCGGAAGGAGGTTACCGCAGGCAATACCTCTTGCTCACCTTGGCCTCGCTCCCTCCCCTATTCTCCTATACATTGGTCTTGTTGAAAGCAGTACCGTATCATTTCGACACGACTCCGACTGCATTCGCCCTATCGGGATTGCTGCTGTTCTGGGCAATGGCTACGAAACAGCTGTTCGACCTCCTTCCGATCGCACACAATATGGTGGTCAATGCCATGGCGGATGCGATGATCGTCCTCGATACGAAACGGAGACTCATCGAAGGCAACCGTACCGCACGGGAATTGCTGTTGGGAAACCATCCCGATCCGATCGGCAAACGCATTGACGAATTGAATCCACGTCTCGCCCACATCTTCGGTGCATCCGGTACGGAAACTCCCGATAGGATAGAAGCCGAGATCATCCTCCCTTCGGAAGAAGGAAGAAGGATATTTTCCATCTCACAATCCGCCATAAGCGACACCCGTCACGGATCGATGGGATACCTGTACCTGCTCCACGATGTCACCGAAGATCGGGAACGCATGAAAAGACTGGAACACTTGGCCACCCACGATGGACTCACCGGCTTGTTGAACCACCGGCAATTCATGCATCTCGCTACCGACATCGCACAAAGGATGACAGAAGCAAAAGAGGGATCCTTTTCCATGATCATGTTCGATCTCGACCATTTCAAACGCGTCAATGACACCTATGGCCACAGTGCCGGAGACCTGTTGCTGTATAGGATTGGACAACTGGTGACCGATTTGGCCAAGAACGGCGAAATCTGCGCACGCTATGGAGGCGAGGAGTTCATCATCCTATGCACAGGGGGAACAGAAGAGGAAGCCTATGACCTGGCCGAATCCATCCGAAGCACCATCGAACAAACCTCCATCACACACCAAGGCCATGCAGTGCAGGTGACCGCCAGTTTCGGAGTGGGCCACTACGATCCCACCTCGAACGGCAAATGGGAAACCTGCATCAACCAAGCCGATACAGCCCTCTACAGAGCCAAAGAGGAGGGACGCAACAGGGTATGTTGCTTCTCAGCAACCTCTTGAATCTCCATCCGGTCGATAGATCATATCAATCCACTTTATCACATTGACAAACATACGGTTGTCCCTTTGAATGGAGGAAGAACCAAAGCATACAAACGGGGACCAAGGGGGATTCATGACCAACGGAAGAACCATACAAATCATGCTCGATCGACCTATGTTCGGTGAAACCGAACGATTGATTGCCTCTACACACGACATCTCGATCCACTCATTCAGGTATTCGAGTGGAGTTGAAGCACTTGGGATCGCAATTGGCAGGAGCAACATCACCTGGCTTCCCTATCTTGGTTCGGAAATCTGGGACTGGACCATCGATGGAACAAGCCAAAAATTCACCGGTTTCATGGATGAGCCGGCATATGGCAGAACCTTTCGTCAAAACTATGGAGCATTCCTGATCCACTGTGGATTGCTAGCCATGGGAAACCCAACCGAACACGATACACACCCGCAGCATGGTGAAATTCCCATCTCACAACCACAATCCTCATGGATTGAAATCGATGTGAACAACGATGAGTATCCCATTGCTTTGGCAAGTCAATTCCGAATGCATGAACCGTTCAAGGCCAGCTACCTGTTCACACCTGTGGTCCGCATCCATGCAAGTGGAACAAAAATGATGGTTGACGGAACACTGGAGAATATGGCAAAGACACCACTGCACTACCAGTATCTCGCGCACATCAACTTCGCCTATCCGAAACAAGGAACACTCGACTACTCAATTCAACATTTCACGCAACATGAGGTGGAAATACTCCAGGACGTCATACCGGGTGTGGTTTCCCAACCGGAAAAGATGCGGACCCTTGACGAATCGATGGAGTATGATCCTGAACTCGTAGCCATTATAAACCACTCCCGTAAGGCCAAGAGCACCTTTGGGGATGGTCGCCATATGGTCAACAAATGCATCATCGAAGATCACAAGACCCTGTGGACCGTCGCCGACACCATTGCATTGGACCATACCGTGGCATGGTTGACCAAGACTCCAGACAGGGGGGCATGTGGATTCTCCCTGCCTGCAACCAGTGGTCCCACAGGGTTTTATCATGAAAATCAGAAGGGAAACATAAAAACTCTTGCAGGGAAAGACAAGGTACACCTCTGGTTCGGTTTCGGGGTAAGC
>CAYZJV010000002.1:69195-93922 GCA_964478945.1 uncultured Spirochaetaceae bacterium
CTGCCTCCTCCCACCAGATACATGAGCAGGTGTTCGGTGACGAATATCTTCGAACAGTATTCTATCAGCAGTGGCCATACGGGACCACACCCGAATCCCAAGAGGAAGATCGCGATGAAGAGCAAGAAACCCACCTCTCCCAAAGGGAGGAAAATCAAGATTACCACTGAAGCACCCATCATTGCCATGTGAGTCAACAATGTCCTCGGATGATTGGCATACACACGGAACATGGAAATCAATCTGGAGACTCCCAATCCCACCCAAAACATGGAGAGGGCGAACGAGGATTGTGATTCTGAAGCGGAGAGGGCTTCATAGACATAGACTGCAAACCAGCTGCCCACCGCCCCTTCTATCATCACATACGAGACCATGGTCAAAAAGAGAAAAGGGAATGCGTAGCGTACACCACTTGGTGCAACCACCATGTCGGTAGACTCTGGGATGATTTGCGAATCCGGAATACTGTTGTCTCCATCTCCGCCCGGCTTCATCATGGTAGGAACCACTCTTCTCTTCCATGGCTGGAATATCAGGAGCCAGACTGCTATCGCTATACAGAAGGTGAACAGTCCCACCATGTTGCCTATACGAGGAACGGATAGTTCCACACGAAGCAACAATCCCACCAGCAGGGGAGCGAAGAATGCCCCCAGAGCATAGAAGAATTGGGAAGTGTAGAGCATCCGATTCGAGCCGTTGGAAGTGGTGATCAGTGTGGTGCCGATCGATTCCACCAAACCACCTGCTCCTCCTATAACGATCATCACCAGTACAAGCATGAAGAAATTCGGCAACAAACCTATCAGAAACAGCAATACCGACGAAATGATGAGAGAGACCACCGCTATTGCCAATAGAGGAAGCTTCCTTGAGGCATGAAGTTTCCCCACTCCCATCGAACAGAGGGTGAATGCGGCAAACTGTAGAAGAAACAGTATTCCGAAATTACCTACAGGGACCATAAATTGATTCGAAAACCAAGGGACCAATGCAGGAACGGTGTTAACGGAAATGGCAAAGCCGGCGAGGCTGATGACCAACCCCGCCCGACGCATGGTGTTCAGCATGGGATTTCGTGTATCTCTCCTATCGGATTCGAAAGTACTTCACACCCATCTTTGGTGATCACCACTCCCGTCTCCCATCTCAGTCCGAACGAAGAACCGGATGCGAATGTGTCGACTTGGAAGGTCATGTTGGGTTCAAGGGCATAGTTCGAGGAAGTCTCCATCCACGGAGCCTCTACCTCGATCATTCCCGTTCCATGGCACGGTCCATAGACGAAGTTCTCCTTCCGTCCCGAATCGACATATTTTTGATAGAAGTTCTTGGCGACCGAAGAGGCTTGTACACCAGCTCTGAGTTGATCATAGGTCCAACGGTGCATATCGAGACAGAATTGCACTAGTTCCCTTTTCTCACCCACCAACGGTCCCATGCTTATCGGTATTCCAATACTCGGTGAATACCCTTCGATCTTCGCCGAAAGATTCAGCTGGACAATATCGCCTTTCTTGATTTCACGGTACGTGGAACGGCTGATCGCATGACTGGTCGACTTCTCGCTGAACACATACATGGGAAGCCCTTCATACTCGGCCCCATGCTCGTAAATGGTCTTCTGTGCGATACCCACCATCTGCAACTCGGTCATTCCGGGTTTGATCGCTTTCATCACCTCTTGTGTAGCCAGTTCGACGATCCTGAAGCCCTCGCGCATGCAGGCCAATTCGTTCTCGCTCTTGATCACCCTAAGCTTGCGCACGATGTCATCGGCCCGTACAATCTCGGCCTCGGGATAATTGGCCTTCAATCCCTCCAATTGGATAGGATTGGTCACCAGGTACCCCGCCACTCCGATGCGGAGGCGTTTTCCCTTCACACCAAGGTGGGCAAACACATCCGAGTATGTCGAAGGGCTGAATTCGGGATACGCGGGGTCGGCCGACTCCCGGTACTCGAGCAAGGTGAAGATCTCCTTCAACACACTCCTGTCGGCAGCATATTTCTGACTCTCGGGACCAACCATCAAGGCCGCCTTCCCGTTTGGAGCAATCGCTACCCCCGCCGTTTCGAACAACGGCCAGAAATTGGTGAAATACCGTACGAAGGAATAATCGGCCTCGGTACAGTTGGACACCAATACATCCAGATCCGCCTCCTCCACCAATTTCGCAGCCTTCGCAATCCTCTCGAAATATTCCTGCTCAGGAATGGTAACCCGTTTCATCTTCTTACTCCCCTTACTGCAATCAATCATATGGTGTGATATCGCTATGCACAACAATTTTCATAGCAATGGATAATGCGATCCCCTCAAGCAACAGTGTACCCGAGGAAATCGATCATCACGAATATCACTTTCTATTCCGTGTACGGTGCCACAGGATAGTAGGCCATGTCCTTGCGTCTATCGAGACGTCCGAATACCGCGACGACCGGTACATCGCTGGTGAGCACCAATGCATACTGGCCGAATGGTATCACATAGCCATCACCCCAGATCGGCATATCCATACGAAAACACGAGACCCGTTTGGGAGGCACCTCAAGATGGAGATTCTCCTTCGGATCGGCATCCTCGAACAGAAGGTCTATCTTGAGATTGGCCTTCTTGGAACCATAGTTGACCACCATGAGCGCCTCATGGGCCTTCGGTCCATCCATTCCCTCGGGATGGGGAGGCAAATCCCCATCGGCAAACACCCACGTCTTCTTTCCAATCATGGTTATCCCTCCTCCCTATACATTCTTTGAAAGAATCGCATCCATCGGCGGACACAAAGGTTCACATCCATTTTCTGTGATCACATACCCGGTCTCGATCCTCGCTCCATGGAATTCGGGATGGCCGAAGAAACTCACATCCACACAGACGGTCATGCCAGGAACCAACACATCTTCGCTGTTGGGTCCGAAGAAGGGTCCTTCAGCTTCCATCAACCCTATGGTATGGGCGAACGGACACACGAGGTAATCGATCAAGCCATTCTTCACGAACGACTTCCGTCCAGGCACATCCAGTTCCCTACCCGTTACTCCGGGACGCAGCATTTCCTTGGTCAATGCGAACGTCTCCCTCAGGTAGTTCACACAATCCTTCTGCCTCTGGGTATAGGTACCATTCACCGGAAGGGTCTCCCCCATCACTCCTGCGTATCCATTGATCCTCGGAGCAATGCCGAGCATCACCAATTCGCCATCGAGCATCTTCTTGTTCAAAGCCGTGGGGACGACCGCCTTGGCCCGTTCTCCGCTACCTACGATACAGGAGAAGGCGAAACTGTTGGCGCCGGCCTTCCTACATACGTATTCACCTTCGGCGGCAACCTGGTGTTCGTAGATGCCAGGGGCCACAATCGCCTTCATCGCCTCGTACGCTTCGAACGTAAGGGTGAAGGCGGACCGTATCTGTTCAACCTCCCAAGGGGACTTGATTGCGCGCAGCGCTTCATACTCATCGGTGATATCGACCAGCTTGCTTCCGCTGAAGCCCGCTTCGAATTGCACATACACATTGTGGGGCAATGCGGGAGTACCCACGATTCCGATGGAACGCATGGGAATATTGGCCGCGGCCAACTCCTTGTACAGACTGTCGAACGTACTGATCTTGGCATTCGGATACTCTTCATCGGGAACCATGAACGGCGTGAAGTTCCTCGTATCGGTGATCGCGCTGCTCATCTTTGCGAAAGGTTCGCTCTCGGGTCCTCCGAGCAGCAACGGATCCCCATCCACCGGAAGCAGCACGCAACCCTTCTCGAACTGTGGACACCATCCGGTGAGATACCATCCGTTGGCCACATTCAACTCATCGTAGTAGATAAGCGCAGCATCGAGTGCGTTCTTGCGAAGGATGTCCCGTACCTTCTCTATCCTCTTTTCCGTTTCCTGTGCGTGATAATATGACACTTTGATCTCCTCCTTTGTTCACCATGTGGTCAACTGATGTATATACTTAATTTACAACGTTGTATCCACATAATATTGTAAATCCCTTCCACGGGAAGTCAAGCAAAACCTATTGCCGACGATACCCCTTCCATATCATGGATCCCACTCCGCTCATCACCGGAAGTGGAAATCATCCTCGAATGGAAACATCGGATGTGCAATCCGCTTCAAACCGATATCCCCAATCCTTTCAGCCGAAGTTCCCACTGTGAACGCGAACAATGCACGCTCGGCCATTCTCGCCAAATCGGGAAACAAATATCCCAGCTTCACCACCACCACGCGATACGTTTCCACATCGATTCCGATCGAGGTGAAGATATCTTCTCGTGTAAAGGCGGTCCTTTTCTCTGTGAGCACCACGGTATAGCGTCCACAGTCGATGGTGGCACTGAGACCTGCCATGGCTCCCGTATAGCCCAGGATTTCTCCCACATGCACCACCTTTCCCGTGATCGTCGCCTTGGTACTGTGGGGTGAGAGGGACCCTCCGACAGTGAGGGTAACCATATTGCCAAGTGGAACTTCCTTGCATTTCCTCACAGCTTCTTCGTCGACCAATCCGGCAACCAGCACATGTTCCACTGGTGAAGTTTGCACCAATCGAAGGAAAAAGGCATTGTCTCCGGTAGCTCCCGCGGTGGTGTTGTCTCCGCTGTCACTGATGAACACCAGCTTGTCGGGAGTCTCCATCGCAGCGGGCAACACATCCTCCGGTTCGAAGGTTTCGACGAGGAAGGAGAAATCGTGGCGTACCGACCAATGCTTCCTTGCCAACCTGAAAGCCCTTTCCTTCGCAACATTCACATTACTACAATGGGTTACCACCGCACTTGGACCGGTAAACGGGGAGTCCACCCATTGTTGGCCACCGAAGACTTGGGCACAGAGAATCCCCTCTTCCTCTTCGATCAGATCGGACTCCTCCATCACTTGTTTCATGGGATATTGATTGGTCTGGACCGCATCTCCGGGGATCAACATGTACGGTCTCACCATCTGCGGTTTTGGAAGCAGGTGCTCCTCGATACAACGAAAAAGCAACAACATTGCTTTTCGTTCGGTCTCGATCTGATCGATATGGGGAGCGGTACGGAATCCACAGACGACATTCGCCAGAGCGCACATCTCGTCGGTCATGTTGGCATGGAAATCGAGGGCCAATGCGATGGGAACGCTATCGCCCACCTTTCGCCGTATCTGTTGCAGCAGGTAGGTTTCCCCGCTACCGATTTGATCGACATACATCGCACCATGGAGATACAGCCAGATACCATCCAATCCCTTTTCGGAAAGTGGTGCCACCATCTGTTCCACAAACCAGAGGAAATCCTCTTTGGGAAGCGCACCTCCCGGCAATGCATGCGCATACAAGAGAGGAACCACGGAAGCTCCGGCTGCATTGAGCAGATCCTCCACGTGGACTTTTTCGTACATCGCCTTTCCGATGGCGATGTCGAAATCCTCCTTCCTCGTCGGAATGGGCGAACATGTGTTGCTTTCACATTGCAACGAGCCGATCGCGATCCTCATGTTCACCACCTGTCTCCCCTGGTCATGAAGGCATCGAGGGATACCACCGAAAGCAGTACGATTCCACGGATCATTGTGTTGTAATACCCTTGGAGTCCCAAGAAGGCCAAACCCTTGTACAGGACGTAGATCAAAAGGATACCGATAACGGTCCTCAATACACTTCCCTTACCTCCGGTGAGTGGAGTTCCTCCCACCACGGTGGCAGCCACACAGGTGAGCGCGAGATCGGTACCATAGAGTACCGAACCGGCCCTCATCAGACACACGAACATCGCACCCGAGATTCCCGCGGCGAAGCCCAGGATCAGGAAGATGCTGAAACGGGAAAAGTTCACATTGATCCCGGACAGTTCGGCTGCCTTACGGTTTCCTCCGGTGGCATAGAGAGCCCTTCCATAACGTGTGAAGGTCATCACATAGTAGGCCAGCAACACGAATCCTATGAATATGTAGGTAAGATAGGATAGGCCCAGGAAGGTCCCCCTCCCCATCGCCTTGATGAAGGGATTGCTGGTACTCACCATATTGCCGCCGGTGAACACCAGTGAGATTCCCTTCACGATGATTCCGGTGGCCATTGTGGCGATGAAGGCATGGATCTTGAGGAACACCACCACAAAGCCGTTGAAGGCCCCCACCACCATGCAGGAGAGCAACATCACCACCAAGGCCGCAAGCATGGCACCGGGCGACTCACCCCAGCTGTTCAGCAGGAAACAGAAGAATATCTGGGCCCATGCAAAATTGGCCGAAAGCGACAGGTCGAAGGCGCCGGTGATGATGGCGATGGTCATCGCCAGTGCCGATACTCCATAGATGGAGACATCTATCAAGACATTCTTCACATTCCTGATCGAAACGAAGGAGGGCTTGATCACCACCATGACCAATACAAAGAAGATGAACAGGAGCAATACCGGTTGCTCGTTGATGAACTTGTTGAATCCAACACGTTTGGTTCTCATTGGGCAACCTCCCTGAACTTCATGCTCTTGTTCAGTACGTCCAAAGCCACGGCGAGCACGATGATGGCCCCCCTGACTATCAACTGGGCATTGGACTGCACTCCCAGGATGTTCAACGCGGTCATCATGAATCCCACCACCATCACACCAAGCAGCGTACGCATGATGCTTCCCGATCCTCCATCAAGAGAAGTACCTCCTATCGACACACATACCAACGCATCCAATTCATAGTTCTGACCTTGCAGAACCGAAGCGGAACCGACACGGGCAACCACGATCACCCCTGCGAGTCCCGCACACATCCCGCAGATCATGTGCGCTATGAAACGGACCTGCTTCACTTTCAGACCCGCCATCTTGGCTGCACCCATGTTTGCACCGAGGAAATAGAGGCTCCTGCCGAATTTGGTCTTAACCAACAGAAATTGCATGATGATCGCCACAATGATCATGAAGAGGACCGGTACTATCCCAATACCGAATTCCTTGAACAGACCCGATCTATATTGGGCGGCTTGGAAATTTCCCCGCACGATCGCCTGTGCGACGGCCCCTATGACGATCTGCATCGCATAGGTGATGATGAAACTTTCGGCGAGCTTGCCATTCACCGCTGCCATGATGGAACCGTTGATCGCGCCGATCGCAGCTCCAATGCCGATTCCCACCAAGAGTACCAACAAGGCTGCCGTAGCGGGAGCCACCGTGGCAACAGTCATATTGTTCACGATCAACATGGTGATCACCGCGGTGAGCGAGATGGTCGAACCTATCGAAAGGTCCATACCACCGGCGATGACCGCATACGCCATACCGAAGGAGGCGATTCCGATGGTCGAATACGCCCTGAGAATATTGAGCATGTTCGTTCCACTGAGGAAGGCCGGCCTGATGATCGTGGCGATGATGGTGATGACAATGATGGCGAGGATCAAACCCCACTCCCGTAATACGCCAACCACTTTTTTCCGTAACACTATCGTATTGTTTTCCATACCTGCACCACCATGCTCAATTGGAGACGGCCAGACTCATGACCGCCTCGGGAGTGGCCTCTTCCCGGCTCAACTCACCCATCTTCTCTCCCCCGCTGAGGACCACCAGACGATCACTCATACCAATTACTTCGGGCAATTCAGAAGAGATCATGATGATCGCCTTACCCTGTTCGGCCAAACGGTTCATCAACTGGTAGATCTCGTATTTTGCACCCACATCGATTCCTCTGGTCGGTTCGTCGAGGATGAGTATATCCACATCGGAGAACAACCACTTGGCGAACACGACCTTCTGCTGGTTGCCACCCGAGAGGTTCACCGCATACTGTTTCAACGACGGTGTCTTGATATTCAACTCCTTGGACAACTCCTGTGCGAATTGGGCCTCCTTCTTTTCGGAGATGAAACGTTTCTTCTTGGTCTTGTCCAAATTGGTGATCGAAATATTCCATATCAAGTTGTAGGCGAGCACCAATCCGGTCTCCTTGCGATCCTCGGGAAGCAGTCCCAAGCTCTCCTCCTTCGCCTGATGGGTCGAATGGATCGCGATCTTCTTGCCGTTTATCTCGATGGTTCCCCTGTCGTAGGCCTCGGCACCGAATATCGCTTCGGCAACCTCGGTCCGTCCCGATCCTATGAGACCGGCGAATCCAAGGATCTCACCCTTGTGCAGCTCGAACGAAATGTCTTCGATCAGTCCATTGCGGGTGATGTTGTCCACCTTCAGCACCACTTCACCAATCCCACACTTCTTGCGTGGAAATTCCATATCGACACTTCTACCAACCATCTTCTCGACGATCTGGTCCCTGGTCAGGGTGTTGGTGGGTGCCGAATCGACCACTTCCCCATCGCGAAGAATGGTGGTGGTGTCGCTCAAGGCGAAAACCTCTTCGAGTTTGTGTGAGATATAGACGATCGAAACCCCTTCCCGCTTCAGATTCCTGATGATCTTGAACAATATTTCGGTCTCTGTGGTGGTGAGTGAGGATGTCGGCTCATCCATGACTATCAGATCCGATTTCACCAACAGCACCTTCGCGATCTCGACCAATTGTTTCTGCGCCGCACTGAGATGTTCTATCTTGTCGGTGGCATGGAAATTGAATCCGAGTGAATCGGTAAACTCCTGGGCTTCACGATAGATGGTTTTCCAATCGATTCGACCATGTCTCTTGGTCAATCGGTTGATGTAGAGGTTTTCCGCCACGCTCAACGAATTGACCAGATTGAACTCTTGGAACACCAATCCTATTCCCTTCGCTTTGGCTTCGGTTGTGTTGCGGATGATCGTCTGTTGTCCATTGAGTACGATATCCCCTTCATCGGTCTGATACACACCGTTGAGGATTTTCATCAATGTCGACTTGCCCGCACCATTTTCCCCCACCAAGGCGTGGATCTCTCCCCTCTTGACTTTGAAGCTCACATCATTGAGTGCAACCACTCCGGGGAATCTCTTGGTGATGTGATGCATCTCCAGTATGTAATCTTCCATGAAGTCCCTCTGCGTGCTGAAGCATGCGTTCCGTCAGGACGGGAAGGAGAGTACCCTCCCTCCCGTCGTTGTTCGATATTCCAATTCTAGAACCAGTTGAAGTTATCCTTCGTGTCGGGATAGGCAACCGGGGTGGGAAGCTTGGTCCAGCCTTCCTTGGCGGTTCCCTTGATCACCTTGTCGAGCGTCTCGACAGCCAACTTCGCCTCTTCCACAGGATCCTGTGTCGAACATGCGGTCAACCAACCGGCTTCCATCGCATCATAGAGCACCTGATTCGAACCCATGGCGATGATGGTGACATCCCCCGGCTTGTATCCGGCCGCTTCGAGAGCAGACATGACTCCGGTGAGCATTCCACCATCGTGGCTCACGATACAATCGATCTTTCCGCCCTTGCTGGAAATCCCATAAGCGGTCAACATGTCGGTCATCTTGGTCATCGCGACCTCTGCCTGGAAGTTGCAGTCCTGACGATCGAGCCACTGGTATTTCGGACCAAGGTCTTCGGCCAACGCGGCATTGATGTACAATGTCTGCATATGTCCCGCCGTTCCTTCAATTCCTACCAAGCGGCAACCATTGGGGAACAATTCCGCAATCGTCTCGGCCATCGTATGTCCATGCGATGCGGCATCGGGTCCCACGTAGTACTTCATTCCGACTTCGGCGATCTTGTCTCCGGGATAGGCGTTTACACCAACCCATGGGATACCGGAATCGTTGAGTGCCTCAATAATGGGCAATGCTCCATCGACATCGGCCGGGAAGTAGAGGAATCCATCATATCCTTCGGCGATGGCCAGGTTGGCGTGCTCCAATTGGGTCTGCTGGTTGCCCGCTCCATCGAGGATGGTCATCTCATACCCCAAGGCCTCGGCGGTCTTCTCAGCGGACGGGTTGTACGCCGCGCAGTAGGGTGCGGTGTAGTAGGCGTTCGAAAGCATCAACCGTGGTGTTCCCTCTTCGGCGGCTCCTGCCGCGAACACGCCAACGGTTACGAGAATCAGAACCATTACTGTAGAAATGAGCTTTTTCATTTCATCCTCCTTTTGTATGGTTGCAGACATGCGATCCATGTCTGTAGATTGCTCCATTCATCTATATTGTAGTTTTTAATGGAGGGCTTCTCCTCTCAACACAAGTTTTGAAATACCGTAGGCTTCAGGGTAGATACAACGTTGTAACCTTCTTCAATGATACACCCGCGAAACCATATGTCAAGGGAGAAATTCCTCCATCAAATTAAGCTGCATATGTGAATATTTCATTTCAAGAAATTGAAATGGCACGATCGTCGATGTGGCACCTCTTTGGAGATGCCACATCACTTGTGCAAACTACATCAGAACCAACGATAGTCGTCCACATCCTCGGCCCAGATGGGTCCGGTGGGAGTGGCAACCCACTTGTCGACCTTCTCTCCCTTGATGATCTTGTCCAACATCTCAACCGAAAGCGCACCTTCGGTGAAGGGGTCCTGGGCGACACTGGCGTACAATTCACCGGCGAGCAACTTGTCGCGAACGATCAGATCCTGTCCTTGGCACAGCAGACCGAGTTTTCCCACATAGCCTGCCGCCTCGATGGCCGAATAGGCACCTTGGAACATTCCACCATCCTGAGCCACCGCCAGATCGATCCTATTACCGAACTTGGTGAGCATGTCTTCCATGATCGCCATTGCCTTCGATGGATCGTACTCGGCATACTGGTGGTCGTTGAGAATGTTGATACCTGAACCCTTGATCACTTCGTTCACTCCAATGGTGAGGTTCTCGGTGTAGCTCGAACCGGGACTCCCTTCGATATAAACCACATTCTTCGTCGATGAAGGATTGTCCTCGAAGTACTTGATCATGAGTCTGCCGAGCCATCTTCCGATCTCAACCTCATCGGATGCGATCATACAGGGAACCTGGTCTATCACCGAATCGGCCACCACCGTGTTCAATGCGACCCAAGGTTTTCCGGTGGAATTCAGGTACTCGACCAAAGGTGGTGTCGAAGCTTGGTCACCAGGCCAATAGATGAGGGCATCGTACCCATCTGCCACCGCAGCCTTGAACTGGGAAAGTTGCTTGTCGGCATTCTGTTCACCATCGACAATCTGAACGTCATACCCCAGTTCGGCGGCCTTCTCCCTTACCGCCTCCTGCAATGGGGCTCCATAGGGTGCGGTGTAGTAGGCGCTGGACATGAAGATCTTCATCTTCCCATCGTCCTCCTGCGCACCGGCGGCCGTTACGAATCCAACGACCAAAACGAGCATCAACACGATACTACAGATCCTTTTCATAGCATTCCTCCTTTTGATTCCGCCTCTCTCGACGGTACCATTATTCCTTCTGTCGCCTTGCGACAATCGAATCGAGCATGATCACGGTGATCAACACCAAGCCCCTGATGAACTTCTGCATGGAACCACTGACACCCAACAGGGTGAGCGCATTGAACAACACCGCCAACACGAGGATTCCGATGATCGTCTTGTGCACCCCTCCGGTACCTCCGAGCAAACTGGTGCCACCGATGATCGTGGCGGCTATGCAGTACAGTGAAAGATCCTGTCCATAGGGAGCCCAACCCGCCTTGATGCGCACACCGTACATGATGCCGGCCAAGGCAGCTGCCGCACCAAGGATGGTGAACACGATGAATTTCGAGAATGCCACATTGATACCCGAGAGCCGGGCTACCTCGTAGTTGCCACCCGTGGCATAGATGTTCCTCCCGAATCTCGTATGTTTGAGAAACCAGATGAACAGCACGAGCATCGCAAGATACACCATCGGTATGATGCTTATGCCGGCCACCGAGATATCGCCGATCGCCTTCAAGGTCTCATTGGTCGTGTTCACCGGTTGGGCATTGGTCACCACATACGCCAGGCCCTTGATCGCTATCATGGTACCGAGGGTTACCACAAAGGCAGGCATCCTGACTTTCGCCACCAAAATTCCGTTGAAAGCCCCGAACAAGGCTCCACAGGCGATCGTGATGAAGAATGCCGCCACGATGCCGAAGGCATTGATGGTAAGCACGAACAACACGGTGGACCAGCCGAACACCGAAGAGGCCGACAGATCGAACTCACCGCTGATGATGACGATCGTCATCGCACACGCTGCGATACCATAGATGGAACTTTCGTTGATGATGTTCACGATATTGTCCCATGTGGAGAACGAACGCTTGGTGAATATCATGAATATGACGAAAATCAGGAGAATCACCGAGACGGCATTCTCGATAAGTGCGGTTACAAGCGCTTGTTTATTCTTCAACAACTTTTTCATGTGTCATTTCCCTCATCTTCATCCGCTTGTTCACGATATCCATCCCCACGGCCAAAAGAATCAACATGCCTTTCACGATCTGCTGGTGATACGCCGTAATGCCGAGAATGTTCAACGCATTGCTCATGATACCGATTATCACCGCACCAATGACGGTCCGGTAGACGCTGCCGCTACCTCCGCTGAGCTGGGTTCCGCCCACCACCACCGCTGCGATCACATCCATCTCATAATTGAGCCCCGCGGTCGGGTTTGACGATGTAACACGACTGCACAAAACGATACCGCCCAAGCTCGCCAACACGCCCGAGATCACGAAATAGCTGATCCTGTTCGCGATCACATTGATGCCGCTCATCTTGGCCACATCCATATTGCTTCCAATGAAGCACATGCGCCGTCCATACGGTGTCTTGGTAAGCACGAATTGCATGATCGTCGCCAACCCCAAGAAAATGATGATCGGCATCACACCCTGCCCCATGGATTTGAAGAATCCTTCGGAAACCCGGCCTGAGATGAACAGACCGTTGGACGGAAAGAGAGCGATCGAAGCCACAACCACCTGCATTCCATAGGTAACGATGAAGGCCTCGCTGGTACGCCCATGGATGATGGAGATGAGCACTCCGTTCACAATGCCGATGGCAATTCCGGCGAGCAGACCATACAGGATCGCCAAGTATTCGTTCGTACCAGCATTGATGTTGAGAATCGTGATCACACCCGCAAGCGACACCACCGAACCAACCGAAAGGTCGAACGCTCCACCTATGATACAGAAGGTCATCCCGCAAGCCACGATTCCGACCACCGACACCTGACGGAGCACATTCAGCAGATTGTTCACGGTGAGGAAGTTGCTCTCAAAAATACCCGTCACGATGATGAGAAGCAGGATGACGATCAAAATTCCGTTGCTTCGTATGATGTCCAGTACTCTTTTTCTGTCCATACACCCACCCTGCCTACTCAATTACCAATTTCATCACGTTGTCCGCACTCATATCCTTTCCCACCAATTCTCCCTTGATCATGCCTTTGTGCATCACCAAAAGACGATCACTCATATGCAACACCTCGGGAAGCTCGGAAGAGATCATGATGATCGACTTGCCCTGCTCGGTGAGGCTGTTCATGAGACAGTAGATCTCATATTTTGCTCCGATATCGATACCCCTCGTAGGTTCATCCAGAATGAGGATGTCCACATCGGAAAAGAGCCACTTGGCGAGTACAACCTTCTGTTGGTTTCCACCCGAAAGATTGTAGAGGGCCTGGTTGATCGAAGGTGTCTTGATGTTCAACGCATCCACGAAATGGTCGGCGACTTGCGCTTCCGCCTTGTTGCGCAACACAATACCCTTCTTCACCTCTTCCAATTTGGTGATCGTGATATTCTTCGTCACGCTCATGTCCAGTACGAGACCCGTTTCCTTACGGTCCTCGGTGAGCATCCCGATCGAATTCTCCTTTCCTTGTGAAGTCGAATGGATCGCCACCTTCTTGCCTTTGATCGTGATCTCGCCGCTATCGGCTGGATCGGCTCCGAAAAGCGCTTCGGCCAGCTCGGTCCGTCCCGCTCCCACGAGTCCCGCGATTCCCAGGATTTCCCCTTTCCTCAATTCGAACGAGATATCGTGGAGCTTGTTCCCCCTACCGAGGGATTGTACCGACAACACGACACCATCGGGTTCCACCGTCCTCTTGGGATACTCCATTTCAAGGGAACGACCCACCATGAGTTCGATCACCTGGTCTCGGGTGATCTCATCCACGGGACTTTCACCCACGATCTTCCCATCGCGCATGATCGAGACCTTGTCACATATCTGGAAAATCTCCTCTAGTTTGTGCGATATGTAGATCGTGGTGATGCCGCTTTCCCGCAACTTTCCGATGATGGGGAAGAACAACTCGATCTCCCGACTGGTGAGGGAGGACGTCGGTTCATCCATCACGATGATCTTGGCATCGAACGAGAGCGCCTTGGCTATCTCGACCAGCTGTTTCTCAGCTGTGGAAAGCTTTCCTACGATACGGGTCACATCGAAATGAAGACCCAATCTATCGAGCAGATTGGTTGCCTTCGTATGGATATCCTTCCAATCTATGAGGTTTCCACCCTGGAATCTCCCTAGAAAGATGTTCTCCGCTATGGAAAGTGAATTGATCAGATTGAATTCCTGGAAAATCGTGCTGATCCCCTTTTCCTGAGCATCGCGCACGCCGTGCAATTCCAAAGGAGCTCCTTCGAGGTACAATTGCCCATGGTCGGCCTTGTAAACTCCATTGAGCACTTTCATCAACGTCGACTTCCCGGCTCCGTTTTCACCGATCAGGCCATGGACGGCACCCTTCTCGACAGCCAACGACACATCATCCAGGGCAACTACGCCAGGAAAGGTCTTCGTGATGTGTTTCATGTCCAGCACGTGTGTACCCATACCGACTCTCCAAAGATAAAGTCCTGATTATTACAACGTTGTCAATCAGAAAGAAAAGTTCATATATACAACGTTGTAACTATTCACATCATACACCCGTCCATCCATTTGTCAAGATGGGATTTTCAGAAAATTTTTCCACCGGCTTGTCACATAAATAGAAAAAGCCGTTATAGTTATAGCCTGCCACCTTGCGAACCATTCTTGAATTTCTCCCGTTCGCAAGAGTGTTTGACAACGTTATAAACTGCATATACAATGCAACGGAGACTAATCATGGGACATGGATATGAAACACCGGAATGTTACGATTAAATTCATTGCGGAGAAGGCTGGGGTCTCCTTCTCGACCGTGGCCAAGGCCTTGCATGACGATCCGGTGATCAACATCCAGACCAGGGAAAAGATCCAGGCTCTCGCCAAACAGTACAACTATCGCCCCAACATACTTGCCAAAGGATTGCGAAGCCGCAGAACCCATACCATCGGTGTGATACTCAACGACCTGCAAAGCCCATTCTATTCCGAGATCTACAAAGCTATCGGCGATGTGCTGAACAGGAAGGGGTACACGATGTTCCTCGCCGACTCCAATTATGATGTGAATCTGGAGAAGAAGAACATCCACACCATGATCAGCCAAGGGGTTGAGGGGATCATCATCTCTTCGGTGAACGAGGATTCGGAGAATATCGAATTGTTGCTCGAGGAAGCGGTGAAGACAGTGTTCATAGACAACCGTCCCACCCGCAACGACATCTGTTGCGTCTATGTGGATCATGAGCATGCGGCAACCCTCGCAGTCGAACATGTGATCAAATCTGGTCACAGGAACATTCTCCTGCTCAATGGTCCCGAGCATCTGCCCTCATCACAGCACTTCCTCATCGGGTACAAGGAATCCCTGTCGCGCCATGGCATCGCATTCGATCCCAAACTTGTCAAGAACACCATGTTGGGCATATTCGATACCGCAGACCAGATGGGAAGCATCCTTGCCGGGGAAGATGTGGTGAAACCGAACGATTTCACTGCGGTGGTAACCCTTAGCGATGTGGTGGCGATGGGCCTGTACGAAGCTGCCCGCAGATATGGGTTTTCCATTCCAGAAACGTACAGTGTGGTGGGATACGACAACATCTTCGCAACCAAGTATCTCGATCCACCGTTGACCACGGTCCATCAGCCGAAGGAACAGACGGGATTGATGGCGGTGAACATGCTGTTGGACTGCATCGAAAAAGCGGACTCCGAATCGGTTCAGGTGATCCTGAGTCCCGAATTGCGGATCCGCAATTCGGTAAAAGTGTTGAATTGATCGCCTGGATGTTGCTATCCGGGGGTATCCAGTCTCATTTCGCCCTATACTTCGCAGTCGAATCCCTTACCACGAGCCGTGGTTCCAAGACATGGGCTATGGGAGTATTCGCACCATGTTCGATGGTATGTATGAGGTTCTCCACCGCAATGGCCGTCATGAGACGATAATCGATATCGACCGAGGTGAGCGACATTCTCCCGAGAGCCGAGAATTCCAAATTGTCGATGCCGATGAGGGCCAAATCCTTGCCGATCTCCACACCGTACTTCTCGGCTTCGTCGGCGACTCCGTAGGCCACATAATCATTCGCACACACTATTCCGTCATAACGACCAGTGCACTCATCCATCACTCTTGCAAAGGTTTCGGCCCCTTCTCGGATGGTCAGTCCCGAATAGTAGATATCACCATCATCGAAGGCGATACCATGGGAAGCCAGGCTTTCACGCAATCCCTGCAACTGGGAGGTGAATGCGCTGAATGAAGACATTTCCCGCGATGCATTGAAGAACGCTACCCGCCTACACCCTATTTCGGCCAGATGGTCACCGGTGATCCTGCCGATGGCCACCTCGTTGTTCACCACGTACGGCCCTTGATAGCTTGAGGGAATTGTGTCGATCACCACATACGGGGTATTCATGCTCCGTATGAGCTCGAGCGAGACTTCCTCCTTTTCACAAAGGCTCAACATCAACCCTTCCACACGCTTCGCGATCATGGCCTTGGTGACGTCGATGGCCTTGTCGGGAGACCATCCCGTTTCTGCATACAACACCTGGAATCCATGACGGTTCGCGATATTCGCAGCTTCCCTGCTCATGATGTTGTAGAACGCATCGTTGATATCGTTCACTATGAAGCCAATGGTTTTGGTCCGCCCTCCCCTCAGATTCTGGGCGACATTGTTCCTCACATAATGCAATTCCTGGGCGATCTTGAGGACATGCTCCCGGGTCTTCAAACTGATTCTCGAGTCGGGTTGGAAGGAAAGGGAGACAGTCGTTTCCGATACCCCGGCCTTCTTCGCAACATCACGGATGGTAACTACATGTTTCATGGCTGTTCGGATAGTAACAGATGAATGTTTGGAATGCAATCACTGCCAATTTCAGTTGAAAATTTTATGTACCAGTTTCAAATACATTTCTTTTTCTTTTCTTAGTATGCTTTTATATTTTTATAACATTTTCTTGACATCCTATACGACCAGTTTTACAATACAGCTAGTTTGACGTTAAACTTAAAAACAGAAGAACCAATCGGTCGATTTTCGACCGTACTTTTCATAGGGAGGTAGCAAATGAAAAGGTTAGGAATCGCTTTTCTCTGTCTGATCTTCGTAACGGCTGCAGTGTTCGCCCAAGGACAGACAGCCGCTCCGGGAGAGGACAAGATCGTTCTAGGGTATGCAGCCCTGGATGATTCGCAAGAACACTTGATACCAGTCAGGGAAAACATCAAGAAAGTCGCGGCTGAAGAAGGTGTCGAGGTAATTTGTGTAGACAATGCCGGAGATGGTCAGCGGGCGATCAACAACGTCGACAACCTATTGCTGCAAGGCATCGACTGTCTCATCGAATTCAACTTGGACTCTGCGGTCAATCCCGTCATCAAGGAAAAATGTGATGCAGCGGGTGTACCGATCATTGCGATCGACATCCCTGTTCCAGGAGCCCCATGTTTCGGAGCGAACAATGTCGAATCCGGTCTGATCGTAGGTAGAGCACTGGGTAATCTGGCGAAAGAAAATTGGAATGGCAAAGTTGATCTGATATTGCTGCTCTCCACTCCGGCTGGAGGAGAAATCATTTCGATTAGGATGGGTGGAATAGTAGAAGGAATCACCGAGATCGTGCCTGCGGCAAAGAATGCGAAGGTAATCACCGTCGACTACAAGGATGATCCTATCTTGGCACAGCAGTTGACAGCTGATGTGCTGACATCCAACCCGGACAAACACAACATTCTCATCGGTTCGATCAATGACATCGGTGCGCAAGGGGCCTTCGCCGCGATTCAGGCTGCGAGAAGAGGCTCGGATTGTTTTGTCGTGAACCATGGAATGTCGGTACAGACAAGAGAAAACCTGTACGAAACCATCCGAACAGGCAAGGACAATGCGTGGCGCGGAGGCGTCGGTTACTTCCTGGAACGTTACGGAGAATATGTGGTTCCCGCAGCCATCAAATTGGCCAAGGGAGAAGAAGTCCCCGACAATATCTACATGGACCACGTGTTTATCGACAAGAACAATATCGAGGAATTCTACCCAGAAGCTGAATGGGGACAAAAGTAGACATCTTTCCAAAACTTCCATGTCATGGTCAAAAGGCCATGGCATGGGATGTCTTTTATGTTTGCTATCAGGAGTTGAACTATGTCGGTCATGACAGTGTGTGGAAAAGTTGATGCGGATGCTCTGGGTATCGTCACCCCACATGAACACATCTACATCGATATGCAGGTATTCTTCGCATCTTCGGAAGAAATTGGCATGAAACAGCTTGGTGAAAGCCGGGTAACCATGGAGACCCTTGGATATCTGAAGAGAAATCCTTTTCTGGTGCGGGACAATGTGGTGATGGAGGACCCCGGGACACAAACCAGGGAACTCATGTATTTCAAATATGCCGGTGGGAAAACGGTGGTGGATGCAACGACCATAGGATTGGGTCGGGATGTGCAGCTACTCAGGAGAATGGCTGTGGATACCGATCTGAATGTGATTGCCGGTGCCGGCTATTATGTGGAACCTGCACAATCGGAAGAAGTATTGTCATTTACCATTGAAGAACTCAAGAACAGGATTGTCGATGAACTCACAGTCGGTATCGGACATACCGACATTCGCGCCGGAGTGATCGGTGAGGTCGGCATTAGTCATCACATGCTTCCATTCGAAGAAAAGAACCTTCGTGCTTCATGTAGAGCTCAGAAGGAGACCGGCGCTCCCCTACTCGTTCATATCAACCCATGGTCGACCGAAGGAATTGCCGCCATGAAGGTGATTCGTGAAGAGAAGGTTGATTTGAAGCGAGTGATGATCTGTCATATAGATGTGGAAAATCGTGACCAATACATCTCCGAATTGTTGGAGACCGGCGTATTTGTCGAATTCGATAACTTCGGTAAAGAGATGTATATGGACCATTGGGACATCAAAGAGGGATCGGGTCGCTTCGTGACCGATATCGATAGGGTCTGTCTGGTTAAAAATCTCTTGGACAGGGGATATGGAAGACAGATCATGCTTTCGTGTGATGTGTGTCTCAAATCCTTGTTGCACCAATATGGTGGTTGGGGTTACGACCATATCCTCACGCACATCATCCCCATGCTCAAGGAAGAAGGAGTGCAACAGGATCAGATAGATACCATGCTGAAGGATAACCCGAAGGTCTGGTTGGACTACGATTGTTGAAGAGGAGCGGACATGTCAGGCAAAACAACTTGGTACATCGTCGATGGGTACCGTCCTGAACCGAACAATACTGGTGGTAATGGGTATGTGGGACATGAGTCCATCATGATCCTGAACGTCAATGAGGTGGATGCCCATGTGTTGATCGATATCTACTTTGAAGACAAAGACCCGGTGGAACATATCCCACTCACGGTGCCTGCGAAACGGGTGAAGGCTTTCAGATCATCCGATACAGATTTGCTGGGAGTAGAGTTGCAGGTGGATGAACAGTATTCCATGCGTATCCGTAGCGACGTCGGGATTGTCGTACAATACGGTAGATTGGATGTGGCCCAACCCAACATGGCTTTCCTTGCAACGCTGGGATATCCCGAATGAAGCTTAGAAATGATGTGGGGGTAATTCATGCCTGAACCGATTTTACGTATGACAGGTATCTCAAAAAGCTTTCCAGGTGTGAAGGCGCTCGATCAAGTGGACCTTGAACTCTATGCTGGTGAAGTACTTGCATTGGTGGGAGAGAACGGTGCAGGGAAATCTACCCTGTTGAAGATACTCTCAGGAGCATATATCAGGGATGAAGGTTCGATCGAGTTGCAGGGAGAGATGCTCGGTGAATACAGTCCCAGGGACTCGCTTGAAAAAGGTGTCGCGATAATTTATCAGGAAATAGACAATTTCCAGACACTTACTGTCGCTGAAAACATCTTGGTGAACCGACTTCCAAAGACAGGAAAATTTGGACGTGTTGATTGGAAGAGCAGCATGCGCGAAGCCAAGAGTGCGTTGGAAAAGATCAGCAAGGAGATTTCACCGAATGCCCTGATGAGTTCCCTTTCCACCGCACAACAACAGCTGGTGGAAATCGCCAAGGCGATGCATATGAATATGAAGATCCTGGTGATGGATGAACCCACCTCAGCACTCAATAGGGTGGAAACCGAAAGATTGTTGGAACTGGTGCGCGAGATCGCCGATTCGGGCGTGGGAGTGGTGTACATTTCCCACAGAATGGATGAGATTTTTTCCATTTCGGACAGAATACAGGTGATGCGGGATGGCAAGAGCGTTGCCCTGTTGGATACATCGTCTACCACGAGGGATGAAGTGGTCACCCACATGGTGGGAAGAACTTTGGACGAAATGTATCCGCATGTGCAATTGCAGCGCGGGAAAAAATTGATGGAAGTCTCAAATCTCACCACTGAGAAAATCAAGGACATTTCATTTGCTCTTTACGAAGGAGAGATCGTAGGACTGTTCGGACTTATGGGTGCCGGCCAAACCGAACTTGCCACCACCCTATTTGGAGACATCACTGTCAGGACGGGAACAATAGTCGTAAATGGAGAGGAAGTGTGGTTTCAGTCGCCCGAAGAAGCAATACGGAAAGGGGTCGCCTACATTCCCAGTGAAAGGAAACTCGAAGGTTTGCTCAAGGGTATGCATGTCAAAGGAAATACCACCATCGCTTCGTTGGGCAATCTTATGAAATTCTTAAGGCTTGATCTTCAAAAAGAGGAGAAGATCACGAGGAAATGGATAGATAGTCTAAAGATACGAACTCCAGGGACCGAAACCAATATCAATAGTCTATCCGGGGGGAACCAACAGAAGGTCGTGATAGCAAAATGGCTGGAGACAAATCCTACCATATTGATTCTCAATGATCCGACTAGAGGTATCGACGTGGGAGCAAAAGCCGATATCTATGCATTGATGGAGAGATTGAGCAACCAAGGCATCGGAATCATCATGATTTCCTCCGAACTGCAGGAAACCCTCGCGATGTCGGACAGAGTCCTGGTCATGTGTGAAGGAAGAATGACAGGTGAAGTCCCAAGGAAAGAAGCCAATCAAGAAGTACTCATGAAACTAGCCGTAGGGAGTGTATGAAATGACCATAAGCAAGAATTCCATTTTGAAAAAACTGCAGAGTTACAACAATAGCGAGATGACCTTGTTGATCGCGCTCTTCCTCATAGGAACGGTTTTCACCATTTTATCACCGTATTTTCTTTCCATTAAGAATTTTTTGAATATCGGGATCTATTCCGCCATCATCGGGGTTACTGCTACCACGACCACATTGGCCTTGATCCAAGGCTGCATAGATATCTCTGTGGGAAGTATCATGGCCTTGACCGGTATGGTGTGTGCGATTCTTCTCAAATCGGGAATGCCGATGCCATTCGCCATTTTGATCGCCTTCAGTTTGGGAATCGCGTGTGGATTGTTCAATGGAATCATGGTGAGCAAAGCAAAAATCAATCCGATGATTACGACCCTATCCACCATGACGATCTTCCGAGGTATCGCATACCTCTCGAACAATGGCATCTCGATTGTCATCAACAACAATGCATTCAAATGGATCGGACGTGGGTACATAGGTCCCATTCCATTCATCATTATACTCATGGTCTCGGCATACTTCATCATGTGGTACATATCCAAATACACTGCATTCGGAAGAAAAATCTACGCAACCGGGAGTAACTCCAGGGCGAGTTATCTTTCGGGAATCAATGTAAGTAGAATGATCTGGGTCGTGTATCTGTTGAACGGCATGATGGCCGGCACCTCAGGTATTTTGATGGCATCACAAAGTGGAGCAGGTCTTCCCATCGCAGGTGAAGGATATGAGATGACCATCATCTCGGCCTGTATCCTTGGCGGAACCTCACTCAGTGGAGGAAAGGGAAGTATTTGGGGAACCTTCATAGGAGTCATCATGCTCACCACCATCTCGAATGGACTGACCATGCTGGCTGTCCCCACTTTCTGGCAACATATCATCAAGGGTGTCATCCTATTGATTTCGGTGTTGATCGACTCGATCCGTAGCGGAGCGTTGAAGAAAATTTAGGGAGGAACATACATGGAAAGGCCGAAGATACCACACTCGGAATTCACACGAAGAATCGAACACATCCAAGGATTCATGGAGGAACAGTCAATTCAGGCCATGTTCATCTATGGAGATGAGTACAGGAAGGAAAACCTGCGGTATGTGTCCAACTATTGGCCCATGTTCGAACGTGGTGCACTCCTGTTGGGAGCCGATGACCATCCGGTATTGCTTTGTGCTCCGGAAGGCGAACAGGTGGCAAGGGAGACTACAGTGTGGCCCGATGTTCGACTGTTGCCCGACTTCCTTTGCATCACCGTACCCGATCCCATCGAATATCCTTTGGCGAAGTACACCGATTTCTCCACATTGGCAACGCAAGTGAGGACACGGAACAAAAAGCTGGAAAGACTGGGAATCGTCGGAATCGATGCCATGTCCCACCCTCTGTATGAAGCGATATCCCGTGCATTCGGTTGTGAGATCGTCGACTGCAACCATGTGCTCTATGACATGAGGAGAAACAAGAGTGAATATGAGGTGGCCTGCTTGGAAGAAGCTGCGAGGATTGCCGACGGAGCCTACGAGGTATTGCTTAAATCCAATTTGGTGGGAAAAACCGAGATCGAAGCCGCAGGTATCATCGAGGGAGCGGCACGGGCATTGGGAGCCGAACACATCATATTCAATGTCTTCGGTTCGGGGGACCGCACCAACACGATCATAGGCAGACCCACCGACAAGATCATCGAGGATGGCGATATGATCATGTGCGCCTTGGCCGTACAGTACGAAGGCTATGTCGCCACATGTGAAGTTCCCTTCGCAGTAGGCAACTATTCCGATGAAACGAAACGCGTCATCGATGTGCTCATCGGAGCTTCGGCTGCCGGCTTGCCCCATCTCAAGGCGGGTGTTCCGATGAAGCGATTCGTCAAGGCGGTGAAGGATTACTTCAGAGCCCAAGGAGTCTCCGAATACGATGTGTATCCACCATTGCATGGAATCGGATGCGCGGAAGCCGAATCCCCCTACCCCAATGAGGAGACGGACAAACCATTCGAAGTGGGAATGACGGTGAATACGGATATCAGTCTGTTCGGAATGAAACAAGGTGCGAACAGGATCGAGGAAGGCTTCGTCGTCACTGAAGAGGAAGCCAGGACACTATCACCCTTCGTGCATGCATATTGCAGGGATTGGTTGGGACGCAACTAAAGGAGAAACCAGATGGAAACAAGACCAAGAATACCCGATTCGGAATTCAAGTCACGGGCACGCAAAGTGCAACACCTTATGAAGGAAAGTGATATCGATGTGCTGATGGCATTTGCCAATGAAGCCGAACCCCAATTCGCACGATACCTGTCCGATTACTGGCCTTCATTCGAAACCGCTGCAGTGGTGTTGGGGCAGGAAGGAGAGCCTATCCTGGTGATCGGTCCCGAGAGCTTGACCTACGCAAAGGATCGTTCCCGTATCAAAGAAATCAGACGCGTACAATCGTTCAGGGAATCGTCCAATCCGGAATATCCCGGAGTGGTGTTGGATACACTGGTGGATGTGATCAAGGATGTGTGCCAAGACAAACCTGTGAAACGTGGAGCGATCGCAGGGATCAATCTTGTTTCACACTTGGTGTATGCCGATTATCGGAAAGCCTTGGCAACATTCAGCTGCAACACGATAGAAGATGGCGACCAATTGGTCATGAAACCACGGATGGTGAAATCGGAACTGGAAATCGCCTGTATGCGTGAAGCTGGCAGGATATCACATCTTGGGATGCGCCATGTCCTGGACTCCATCAAAGTCGGGATGACGGAGATGCAGGTGCGTGGCTTGGGTGTGGCAAAGATCTACGAGATGGGAGCGGAGAATGAAGCGTATCCCATGTGGACTCTTGCCGGACAGGGTGGAGATCAGGCTATCAGCCGAGCCCGACAAAAGATCATCGCCACAGGTGATCTGGTCCATATCGGAGTCGGTGCGCGTTATGAAGGATATGCATCCTCGATAGGAAGACAAGCAATCATGGGAAAGCCGAAAGAGTGGATGACCAAAGCCATCGAAACGGCCTATGAAGCACATGAGATCATCCTCTCTCGCCTCTATGAAGGCAACAATGCAAGGGATGTGGCCGATGCCTACTTCTCATTCATGGAAAAGAATCACTACACCGATTGGCTGCTCTATGGACCATGTCATGCAACCGGTATGATGGAGGGGGAACCCCCTTGGATCGAGTCGAACAGCGACTACGAGTTGAAGGAGAATATGACCTACTGCATCGATATCTTCATGCAAAATGGCAAGGGAGAAGGATTCAGGGTGGAAGACAGTGTCAGGGTCGGAAAGACAAGAGGAGAGAACATGACCAACTTCCCCAAGGAATTGTTCATCGTACGCTGATCTCAAG
>CAYZJV010000003.1:0-89775 GCA_964478945.1 uncultured Spirochaetaceae bacterium
CCCTTTTTGCAAAGTTCACAAGGGCTGCACATTTGTGGTGCCTCCCCTCAAATACTTGATCGCCTCAACTGCTGCGGCGGCCGCGCTGGTTGTGGTGGTATAGGGAATTTTCAACGACAACGCCACCGACCTGAGACTTTCCGCTCCATATTTGGCACGCTTGCCCATCGGAGTATTCACCAATAGATCGATCCTCTTGTGCTTCATGTGATCGAGTATATTCGGGTGTCCCTCGTCTGTTTTGAGCATGGTCTCGCACATCACACCGGCTTCGAACAAATCTCTGGCCGTTCCCCGTGTGGCTGCGATCTCGAAACCCAACTCCGACAAAGCCTTCACGATGGGAAGAATCGTCTTCCTATCCCTGGAATTGACCGAAACACAGACCTTTCCTTCAATGGGCAATACGTTTCCACTGGCGATCTGACTCTTCGCAAAGGCTTCACCGAAGGTACGCCCGATACCGATGACCTCACCTGTCGAACGCATCTCCGGTCCCAAGCGGGGATCCATATCGGTGAACCTATCGAATGAAAACACCGCCTCCTTCACCGCCCAACCATATTTGCATTCCCCTTCAACGATTGAACCGGATCGGGGTACCAAGCCCTGTGCCACAAGATCCTTACCTTCCCAGATGTTGACCACCACCGCCAACAGATCCACCTGGGACATCTTCGCTATGAAAGGAATCGTTCTCGAGGCACGCGGATTCACCTCAATGATATGGAGCTTTCCATGTTGAACGGCGAATTGGATATTCATGAATCCCTTCACCTCAAGGCGCATGGCGATCGCAAAGGCCGCTTCCCGCATCTGTTCAAGTACCTCAGGTTGCGAAGCATAGGGGGGAAACACAGCCGCGGAATCCCCGGAATGAATTCCAGCCGCTTCAATATGTTGCACAATTCCCGCGACATAGAGGGAAGTACCGTCGCAAATCGCATCCAAGTCGTATTCGAAGGCATCCTCGAGAAAATGATCCACCAGAAGGGGTGAATCCTTTGCTATCACGACATCACCCTCCAGATAGGATTCGAGTTCCTTCACATCATACACGATCTCCATGTTCCTTCCACCCAAGACATGGGAAGGACGGAGAAGCACGGGAAATCCCACTTCCTCGGCGCAATGGAACACCTCTTCACGTGAGAGCGCGCTCCTATTTTCGCTTTGACGCAATCCGAGCTCCTTCAAAAGAGAGGAGAACAATTGCCGGTCATCGGCGATCTTCATCGATTCATAGGAAGTTCCCACAATGGGGACATTCGCCGCATGAAGCGGTTCGAGAAGAGAGAGCGGTGTTTGCCCTCCCAACTGCAGCACCACCTTGCCTGGATTTTCCCTCTTGATGATCTCCAACACATGCTCTGCATCCACCGGTTCCATATAAAGGCGATCCGATACGGTGAAATCGGTGGATACCGTCTCTGGATTCGAATTCACCATGATGGTCTTCACTCCCAGCCCCTTGTATGCCAAGGAAGCGAGTGTACAACAGGTATCGAACTCCAATCCTTGACCCACCCGATTGGGGCCGCTGGCCACTATCACCACCGAATCCTTGCCAAAACCTTGGGTCTCGTCCTCCTCTGCCCATCCAAGATAGGCGTAAGACGTTTCCGCCTTGAATTCAGCCGCACAGGTATCCACGAGGTGGACTACGGGATGAAGATCATGTGCGGTACGCAACTGTACGACATCCTGCACTGAGATGTGCGAAAGTCTGGCGATACGACTATCGGCGAATCCCATTCGCTTCGCAAAGAGCAACAATGTACGATCCAAAGGACCTTTGAGAATCCTTTTCTCCATCAACGACATCCTGTGCAATTGGTGGAGAAACCAACGATCGAATCCGGTTCTCGCAGAAAGCTCTTCAATATGTGTTCCGCCATTGCTGAAAATCGTCGAATAGAGAGCCGACAAACGCAATGGATGGGCATGGTCGAGTATGATGGGCACATCGGCCTTCGTATAGGGGGGAATTTCCTCGAGACGTACCAGTCCATCGTATTTCCTCTCTATCGAGCACATCGCCTTGTTCAGGGCCTCGATGAACGTCCTCCCGATAGCAAGAGCTTCGCCGACACTCCTCATCTGGGTACCGAGCGCCTCGGTTGGCATGGGAAACTTTTCCATCTCGAAACGGGGGACCTTCACCGCACAGTAGTCCAAGGCCGGCTCGAAACTGCTTGCGGTGACCTTTGTGATCTCGTTCATCACCTCATCCAACGTATAGCCGACGGCAAGCTTCGCAGAGCATCTCGCTATGGGGAACCCGGTGGCCTTGCTGGCCAATGCCGATGATCGGGAGACCCTGGGATTCATCTCGATCACCACCATCCTACCGCTTTCGGGGTCTACTGCGAATTGTACGTTGGAACCTCCACAATCGACACCCACCGCCCGTAGAATATCTATTGCGGCCATCCTCATCGACTGATACGCCGAATCGCTGAGTGTTTGGATCGGAGCAACGGTAATGCTGTCGCCGGTATGCACACCCATCGGATCGATGTTCTCGATGGAACACACCACGATCGCGTTGTCGTGCTTGTCCCTCATCACCTCCAGTTCGAACTCCTTCCAACCGAGCAGCGACTGCTCCACAAGCACTTCATGGGAAGGACTTGAGGCCAAGGCATAATTGATCATTCGTGAGAAATCATCTTCATTCTTCACGATTCCTCCACCGAATCCACCAAGGGTGAAGCTTGGTCGCAACACCAGCGGCAATCCCACCAACTCCTTGAAGATGTTGGCCTCCTGAAGCGATCGTACGGTGACCGATTTCGCAGATTCAAGTCCAAGCGAGGAGACGACCTCCTTGAACCTCCTTCTGTCCTCGGCCAATTCGATGGAGGCGATGCTTGCACCTATGATCTGTACGGCATACTTCTCCAGAATGCCTGCATGGTGCAAAGCAACCGTCACATTGAGTCCCGTTTGTCCTCCCATCGTGGTGAGAATCGCATCGGGTCGCTCGATTGCGATGATCTTCTCCACATGTTCGATCGTAAGCGGTTCCATATAGATCGCATCGGCAATGCCACTGGTGGTCATCACCGTGGCCGGATTCGGATTCACCAGGATGATCCGGTAGCCCTCCTCGCGCAAAGCCTTCACCGCCTGGGTTCCCGAGTAGTCGAACTCGCACGCTTGACCGATCACGATGGGGCCACTACCGATAATGAGTATCGATTCGATATCTCTTCTAGCACCCATGACAACCTCCCTCTCCATGCATCTCATCCACAAATTCCATGAAACGGGAGAACAACTTCCTCGCTTCCCATGGCCCTGGTGCCGCCTCGGGATGGAATTGCACCGACATCACCCGAAGCTTCTCATCGAACAATCCTTCCAAGGTTTTGTCGTTGTCGTTCACCAGCCACTGTACCGTACTCGAAGGAAGGGTGCGGGTGTCGACGCAATACCCATGGTTCTGGGCCGTCACATATACCCTACCGTCCAACAGATCCCTCACCGGATGATTTCCACCATGGTGGCCGAACAACATTCGTTCGGTTCGCGCTCCCAGCGCTTTCGCAAGCAGTTGATGCCCCAGACAGATGCCCAACAGCGGAATGTTCGCCACATGAAGGCGCAGTTGCGCCACATATTGCGATAGGGTATCGGGATCCCCGGGGCCATTGGAAAGGAAAAGGGCATCGAACCGATGCCCTTCACCCAAGAATTCATGCAAATCGATGGTGCACGGAAAAACATGGACTTCGATGCCATGGGCAAGCAATTGGGCTATTATGGAGTGTTTCGTACCGAAATCCCATAGCGCATAAGTGCCGGTTTTCCTTACTTCGGGAATGTATACCTGGGGATTTCGGATAGCGACCTTACCGACAAAATCCCGTTCATGCATCGGAGGACAGCTTGAAATCCATTCGATCACCTTTGCGATCAAGCGATCATCCAATCCATCATTTTTCACGAGCACACCATACATGCTCCCCTCGTCACGTATGTGTCGGGTCAATGATCGAGTGTCGAGATCCTCAAGACCACAGAGGGAATGTTGCACACACCATGTGGAGACGGGGATTCTTCCCTTCGGTAACGGCCCATCGTACAAGTCCTTTACGATCAGCGCACTGCAGTGGGGAAGTCGATCCAGCGACTCGGTCCACGCTTCATCCATACCATAGTTGCCGATATGGACGCTTGTCATCACAACGGATTGTCCGGCATATGAGGGGTCGGTCATGATTTCGTGATAGGCACCCATCGTGGTGTTGAATACGATCTCCCCTATCGGAGCCTCATCATAGCCCATGTTGAGCAGACAATCGATCGTGGGAGCCGGTTCGCCGAACCCTTTCCCCCCAAACAGCTTTCCATCGGCAAGTATCAAGATGGTATCGGACACATCTTCCTCCAGTACTTGCAACACAGTGTTGCAGGTATTCCGAATTTTGTCGCATCCTACCAATTTTTACATATTTATGCAACACTTTTTACATAAATATGCATCTAAACGTTGCAGTATTGTTGCATAAAGAATCCGACCCCCATATGGAAGTCGGACAACTGCATCTCCTATGCATCACTTGGGATCGAAACGGGTCACCTTCTGATGCTCGATGATCATTCGACGTCCCTCCTGCAAAGAGCCGATCGATTTCGTGGCAACACCCTGGACAACCATATTCCCCAATGCCGTTGCCTCCACGGGACCTGCGAACACGGTCAATCCAGTCTCATCCGCAGTCCATTGGTCGAGTATCTCGTTCTTGCACCCCCCACCAATGATGTGGAGTGTGTCATAGGAGTTCCCGGTGATCGACTCGAGATGCCGTATCGCCCTCGCGTAGGCTTTGGCCAATCCGCGATAGATCGCCACCATGTACTCTCCCTTGGTTGAGGGGGGATCGAAACCCGCTTTGCGGCAATCCTCGGCAACCCGGTCCACCATCAAGGATTCTGGGCTGTTGGGCTTGAGGTACCGATTGTCGTCGGGATCGATATATCCACCATAGGAGGCCGAATCGAGGGTCTCAATATCCAACTCCTTCCATGAGATCTTTTCTCCTAGGGATTCCCAGTATCGAACGCACTCCTGCTGTATCCACATGCCCATGATGTTCTTCAGGAAACGGATATTGCCGTTCACCGCCATCTCATTGGTGAAACCACTTTGCAAAGCAGTTTCGGTGATGATCGGCTTCGGGGACTCCACTCCCAACAAAGACCATGTTCCACTCGATATGTAGAGGAAATCCTTGCCCTCCTTCGATGGAACCGCCGCGACCGCGGAAGCGGTGTCATGGCACCCGACCGCAACGACGGACACATTCGAAGGAGCCTTGAGTTCCTTGGCTACACGTTCGTGCAACGGTCCCACCACCGTTCCGCTCGGCACAAGCGTACCGAACATGTTTCGTGGGAAACCCATACCATCAATAGTCTCCCAATCCCAATCCTTCGCATGGGGATTGTAGAGTTGTGTGGTGGAGGCATGGGACACTTCATTCACCATCACTCCTGTCAGCCAATAGTTGATCAGATCGGGAATGGAGAGATATTGTTTCGCCAACGCCAGTGTCTCGGGTCGAGTCTCCTTCATCGCAGCCAATTGATACAGTGTGTTGAAAGGGTGGAAGGCCAGACCGGTCCTTTCGAATATCGCATCCTTTCCAAGCGCCTCACAGACCTTTTCTATCATGCCGTCGGTACGTGAGTCCCGGTAATGGTAGGGAAGAGCGATAAGAGAACCATGCTCGTCGAGCAATCCGTAATCGACTCCCCAGGAGTCCACTCCTATCGAGACGATTTCTTCACCATAGGCTTCGAACGCAGCTTTGATCCCCTTCTTTATCTCGGAGAAGATATAGGTGATGTCCCAATGGGATTCATCGAGGATCATCTCGTTTCTGGTGACGAATCGATTCGTCACCTCGAAACCCGATACATCTCCAACGATCACCCTTCCATTGGATGCTCCCAAATCAACCGCTATATACTTGGCCATGAAAACCCTCCTTCTTGACGATTCGACTGTCTATGCATTCTCCAGAAGATACTTTTCCGCTTCGAGATTCCACAATCCGCCATGGCGCTTCACGATCTCATCGAGTTTCGCAAACAATGGATTGGTTTTTCCAGCCTCGGCGAAATCGGCGATCGCGGTAAGCGGCAGATCGATATGCGTATACATCAATTTCTTTCCACCAGGAATCGAAGGAAGCTTCATCACCGTTTCGGGAACCGCGTTCAACCCTCCGATATGGGTCACCATCGCCGAAGGATTGATGAGTCCCTTCTCCATCATCTGCAACGATTCGCGCATATCTTCCGTGTTTCCACCACTGGTACCCACGATATGGGTCGAACCGTAGTGGACATTGTAGAAATTCAACTCGGCCTTGAAATCGGTCCTGCTCGGTCCCGCAAAGAAGTTGAGACAGCCGTCCTTGGCCAATATCGCATCGGCCTGCTCAACCAGCGGCTTCACCGGTGCCATCACAAAGACATCATGATACCCTTCCCCATCGGTGAGCTCCATGAGCTTCGCCACAGGATCGGCGATCTCCTTGGTGTTGAGATAGATCAGTTCCACACCCTGTTTGGCGGCCTCTTCGACGGAATACAATTCAGCGGCTCTTGACAAGCGGTTCTGATCGATATCGGTGACAACCATACGCTTCGGCCTGCGGTCGCAATGGATACCATAGTCGATGGCACCGAGGCCCATCGGCCCCACCCCTGCGATGATGGCCACATTGCCGCCTTCGACAATACCCATCCTATGCACGTACGATCCACCTGAGGTGTGGTACATCGCATGATAAGTGCCTACGATACAAGAGACCGGTTCGGCGAGGGAACCGAGGAAAAACGCCTCGCCTTCATATTTCAACAGGCAATCCAGTTCCATCACTTCATTGGGAATCACGATATAGGTGGCGTCTCCTCCGATGTATTGGTAGGAATAGCCGGGAGCATCGAGTGTTCCCTTGTAATTCAACGCGGGCTGGATGGAAAATCGATCCCCGGCCTTGAACGAATCGGCCCATTTCTTACCAACCTCTACGATTTCACCACAAAACTCATGTCCCAACATGATGGGATTCTCGGCCACATTGTCGGGTATACGCTTATGTTCACCACCTTGTTGCGCTGCCTTGTGGTCGGACATGCACACACTGTTGGTCACGATCTTCGCCAATATCTCGCTATCGGTGATGGCCGGTAGTTCGAACTCCTCAATCCGCAAATCATTCTTTCCATACAATCTTACAGCCTTGGTCTTCATATTCTCCACCTCCTGTCTAGTTCAACATCACTTGGCCACCGGTAACCGGAACCGCCTGACCCGTCTCATATTTCTGTTCCACGATATAACATATCGCACGAACCACATCCACCGTCCTGCAACCTCTGTTCAGAGGCACCTTCGATTCATAGAATCTTCTCACATCTTCCAAAGTCTTGGCACCGGGAACCTTTCCGGCCGCCAAATATTGTACGAACAGGCCCCTGTCCGGATCGGACCAGAGCGGTCCATCAAGGAAATTGCCGGGACACACCGAGTTCACCTTGATATTCTCTGCCACCAACTCGAGAGCGAAACTCTGTGCGAGTCCGATGGTGCCGAACTTTGCACCCGCATACGCACCGTTCTTGTTCGAACCTTCGAGACCACTCTTGCTGCTGATCGCGACAATATCGGTCATATAGCGATTGTCCGAACCGAGATTCTGCAATGAAAGTTGTCGAGAAGCGAATTTGGTGCAGATGAAGAACCCGGTGTAATCTACATTGGTGACGAACTGAAAATCCTTCAAGGACATCTCCTTCACACTACCGGCCTTGAGTACACCCGCATTGGAAACGAACAGGTCGAGCGATCCGGTGGTGGCGGCAACTTCATCCATCATCGCTTCAACCGAATCCTCATCGGTCACATTCACATAGACGCCTTTGGCGACAGTGTTGTTCGCCTCCACATTCAATGATTCGGCCAAGGCCTTCGCCCCCTCCAAATTCATGTCGGCAATGAATACGAACCCACCTTCGGCAACCAATCCCCGCACTATGCCTTCACCGAAACCTTGTGCTCCTCCGGTGACCAAGGATATTTTCCTCTTCATGATATCGGCACGGGAGGAGGAACCGGGTCGGGAGGGAGTCTTGGCGGTGCCATTGGCACCAACGGCCTCATCGAATGTCGCTCCAAGACCCATGGACCACGAGGTTCCCTCCACCTGCACACTCTTGGGATAACGTCCCTCACTGGTGCAGAATGCAGAGAACCGGGTTCTCCAGTGCTTCACCGTCTCTTCAAGGGAACTTTCCCTTTCATATCCCGGCAACACGAGTTCGGCCTGGGGAGAGTCGATGGTGGCGATGCACAATCCGGTCTCTCCATCCCAAGTCATACCCCTCACTATCGCCGGTATCCAAGATGTTTCCTTCGTTTTAGGAATATCCATACATCAATCTCCTCATTGCAACTTTTTATTGGCCAGATCAAGAATCGATGAAGGATCGAAAGGATCCATTGTTCTTCCCAATTCGGCATACAGTGCGATCCTCTTGTTCAAAGGAATGCTCGACAGGGGATTGTCGGGATGGAACAGGTCCCACTCGATCCGATGTTCGGCCAATTTCTCATGCGCGACCAAGGCCCACGCCGAATCGACCAGATGTACACATCCGGGAGCCAGCATCTCGGGACAATTGAATGACTGTCGTGATGAATTGATGTCCACACCACTGATCTCCATCAGATTATGTGTTCTGCAAAGCGCCTGCAGCCTATCCATCTGGGCTTTCGTGTTCCTAGGTGGCATATAGGTGATCGCGGGAAACCCGATCTTGGCCAAATAGGCCACCAATTCATCGAGATAGGCATCTTCGAAACGTTCAGCCTTCTTGTCTCCGGTCACACTCTCGGCCACATCGCCCAAATAGGCATAGGCGGGAATCGCACCGATGGAACGGGCGAAACGGACCACTTCCCTGACATCCACCGTCTCTTCACGACTCGGCTGGATGAAGAAACGTGGCAGGTAATTGCCCTTGAGAATCCCCAACAGGTCGTAGGTATAATGGACATTGGCGGTATCGAGCAGATAGGTGCGTATCTTGCCCTCCACCTTCAACTTCAAGGTTTTCTCCAAAAACTCGACCACCGGTTCCCCCATGCCCACACGATCGATGATCTTTTGTGCAAACGCATGGAGGATATGTCGTTCGGTGATGCTTCCACCAAGATCCCATTTGCTGATGGGTACGATATCGCGAGCGAAATCGATTGGCTCAAGGGGAGTATCGGCAATCAAACCATTGAGAGCGGCAACCTGGGCCTTGTTCCTTTCGTTCCTGATCGTCCTTACAGGATCGAGAAAGGCCTTGGCCTTTGGGATTGCACTTTTGGGAACTCCATGAACGCACATGTATACGATTCCCGGTGAATCGGGATTGTTGATCTTCCTATCTGAAAAGGGGGTGTCTTGAAACCCACTGCGGACTTCGAAACCCACCGTTCCGGCGATTCCAATTTTCGAAGAAGCCTCGAGCATCTCCTCGGCTGCTCCTATGCTGTCATGGTCTATGGAACCCACGATACCCAGTCCCGCTTCCCAGGCGGCAAGTGCCGCCGCAGCCGGTTCATAGGGACTGAACGAATAGGTGGTATGCACATGGTTGTTCACTTCTTGTGATACTCTCCTCTTCACTTCACCCTTTTTCACCGCTTCTCCCACTCGTGCGGCCGTTTCGAGACGAAGCGATACATCACCATCGTTGATCTCCTTTTCAATCATCGGCCAGGGGAAATTCGTCGAACTCTCCATCTATACTTTCCTTTTTCGGTCATTACTCCAAGGCCCGCCGATATAGGCGGGTCTTGGACATGTTCATGTTACAGTGTATCACACTCCAAGCGCTTGGATGCGATTGAATTCACCATCGGTCTTGTTGCGTCTCACCGAGTGTCCGGCAATCGGCATGATCTGTTCATGGATCGTATCGATGATGGAATCGACTTGCGGGAAATAATAATCCTCCATCTCCGCAGGAGGTGTGATCCAGTTGCGTGATCCCACCACCACAGGAGGTGCATCGAGCCAATCGAATGCAAGACGTCCGATATTGGCCGCCACCGTCTGCAGATAGCTCCCCCTTTCCGCACTATCGGTCACCAGCACCACCTTGCCCGTCTTCTTGATCGAATCCACCAGCAGATCGTACTTCAATGGATTGATCCACCTCAGGTCGATCACCTCGGCTTCCAAACCATAGGAATCCTTGAGTTGCTTCGCAGCTTCGACACATGTGTAGAGGGCGGGACCCAAAGCGATCAAGGTGACATCCTTTCCCATGGTCCTGATCACAGGCTCCCCTTCGGGAATCTCATAGTATCCTTGGGGAACACCTTCCTTGACGAACTGTTCTCCGATGCCATAGAGCTTCTGACTTTCGAAGAACACCACAGGATCGGTTCCCCGCAACGCATAGTTGAGCATACCCTTCACATCGTACGGAGTCGCAGGATACATCGCCTTCAATCCAGGCACCGAAGCGACCATGCTGGTCCACTCCTGGGAGTGCTGTGCACCGTATTTGTTTCCCACCGAAACCCTAAGCACCAGAGGCATCTTGAGTGCGCCGGCCGACATCGATTGCCATTTGGGCATCTGGTTGAATACTTCGTCTCCGGCACAACCGAGGAAGTCGCAGTACATCAGTTCAACCACCGCACGGCCACCCGACATCGCATATCCCACACCGCTGCCCACAATCGCGGATTCCGAAATCGGCGAGTTGAAGAAGCGATGGTAGGGCAACAACTCGGTCAAACCACGGTAACAGGCGAATGCACCGCCCCAGTCCCTATGGTCCTCACCATAAGCCACCAGTGTGGGATCGATGCTGAACCTATGGGCCATGGCTTCAAAGACCGCATCCCTATACTGATATTGTCTGCTGGCGGGCAACTCCTTGCCGTTCTCATCGAATGCGTACCGGGACCGACGTGCGATTTGCTGGACGCGGGGATTATCCTCAAGCTTCTGGCTCAATTCTGGTTCGCGGTCATCGAGCTTTTCCACATTGCCGTTGCTGAACATCACACTCTCGATGAATTGTTCATCGACCATGGGGGAAATCTTGTCGTCCACCGTGATTTCAAGCGCCTTGCGCATCTTTTCGAGAATTACGGACTGCATCTCCTTCAAATCATCCTCGGAGACCAATCCGTTCTCCACGATGTAGCGACCATAGGCGAACACCGGATCCTGAGCCTTGAAAGCCTCCAGTTCCTCTTTGGTACGGTAGGTCATCGCATCGGAAGGGCTATGTCCACTGAAGCGGTAGGTGATGGTATCCATGAACACCGGTCCCTTCCCTTCGAGAAGAATCTTCTTCTTTCGGGCGATCGCATCGGCGACCGCAAGGGGATTGAATCCATCGACACGTTCCGAATGCATCGCATCGGGATTGACTCCCGCACCCATCCTGGCCGCAACACCCATGCCACCGGTTTCCCCGACAGGCTGTCCTCCCATTCCATAGAAGTTGTCGAATACATTCACCATGTAGGGAGGGGCTCCCTTCATCTCATCCCAGAGGGTCTGGTACTGATCCATGGAAGCCATGTTCATAGCTTCCCATACCGGTCCACGGGCAAGGGAACCATCCCCGATATTGGCGATCACGATACCCTTCTTGCGGTTAACCTTCTTGTACAGTGCCGATCCGAATGCTATGGTTCCCGATCCTCCCACGATCGCGTTGTTCGGCATGCTGCCGAATGGAGCGAAGAAGGTATGCATCGAGCCTCCGAGACCTTTGCTGAAACCGGGGGCCTTGGCATAGATCTCGGCCAAAGTACCATAAATGATGAAGTTTTCGGCCAAATCCTTGTCATCCTTGCCGGGGAAATGCTTCTTCACCACCTCGTAGGTTTCGCCACCCATGAAGTTTTGGAGTATTGGTGTGATGTCATCTGCATCCATCTTCGCGATCGCCGACAGGCACTTGGAGAGAATCTCTCCATGACTTCTATGGGAACCGAAGATAAAATCCTCGGGATCGAGGTTCATCGCCTGGCCGACCGCGGCCGATTCCTGACCTGCACTCAAGTGTGCGGGACCCTTGTGGTTGTACGAAATGCCTTGGTAGACTCCCTCCCGCTTGATCGAATCGAGCATCGTTTCGAACTCGCGGATCACCAGCATGTCGTAAAAGACACGCACCAGTCGTTCCTTTCCATAGGTCTTCAATTCCTTCTTGTAGTCGGGAACATAATGGTTCACCGGAATGGAAGGGATCTTCAAGGTATCCTTCTCTCTCAGTTTGGCAGGATCGAACGATATTTGTTTGGACATATATGACTCCTTTACCTCAGAGGGTATGTTCTATTGCGAATAATGTATCCTTGATTACTTCGGATACGCTCGGATGAGGAAACACGATCTCCTTCACATCCTTGATCCTCAATTCCGCTTCGATGATCGCAGCCGCTCCGTAGATCATCTCGCTGCTGTAGGGGCCAAGAAGATGCACACCGAGCACCACCTTGGTGTGCTTGTCGGCGACCACTTTGCAAAGTCCTCCAGCCCTTTTGCCATGCTCGGCGAGGAATCTTCCGTTGGCACGCATCTGGGTGGTGGCCGAGACCACATCCCGTCCCTGTCGTTTGGCCTCATCTTCGGTAAGACCGCAACCGGCCGCTTCGGGAATACCGTAGACGGCCCAGGGAATCGCATGATAGCGCATCTTCTGCCCTCCCGCACCGTACAGATTGGAGACCACTACCTCGGCCATACGAGATGCCGAATGGGCAAGCAACGATTTCCCGTTCACATCCCCAATCGCATGGATGTTGGGAACATTGGTTCGCAGCCTCTCGTCCACCACCACTCCACTTCTGGAGATATCGAGTCCAAGTTGCTGCAATCCCTCGATATTGGGACGACGACCGACACTCATCAGCACAAGTTCGGAAGCGAGATGCTTGGATTCACCTTTTGAATCGGTGTAGGAGACACCTTCGCCGGTGATGGAAGTGACCCTGCATCCCAAATGGAAGTCGACCTCCTTCATCTCACGACGCATCAATTTGGCGAATTCGGCATCCATCATGGGAAGAATCTCATCCATCATTTCAATCACCGACACCTTTACTCCCACAGAAGAGAAGAAGGATGCGAATTCGACGCCTATCACGCCACCACCTATGATCGCAAGCGATGCGGGCAACGTATCCAAAGAGAGGATTTCATTGCTGGTGAGCACGTTGGGCAGATCGTGTCCGGGAATCGGTGGAACCGCTGGAGAAGATCCGGTTGCTATGATCAGATGCTCGCCTTCGTAGGAGGTGTCTCCCACCTGTACATGATGGGCATCGACAAACTTGGCCTCTCCTTGGACCACCACAACCTTGTTGCTCTTCATGAGGAACTGTATGCCGCTTCTCAAAGTCTCTATCGTATCCTGTTTCCATGCCATTGCCGTGGAGAGATCGAATGCAACGTCACCGACGGTAACACCCATCTTCCCACCCTCCTTCGCATGGCGATACAGTTTCGCCGAATTCAAAAGACTCTTGGTGGGAATGCAGCCCCAATTGGTGCAAACTCCACCAAGATGATCCTTCTCCACAAGAAGGACCTTCTTTCCCAAGGCTCCGGCCCGTTCGGCGGCAACATACCCGCCGGGGCCGGCTCCAACCACTATCAAATCAAAAGATTCCATCATCATTCCTTCCTAACGTGCCATCAAAAGATCAATCGAAGCGATATTGTCGCAGAGGACCTTCAGGAAACGGGCTCCCGGCGCACCATCCACAGCCTGATGGTCGATGGTCAACGACAATCCGATATGGGGTACGAACACCATATCGCCATCGGCATCCTCGACAGCCCTCATGGATATCCCGCCAACTCCGAGGATGGCGACCTCGGGAACGTTGATCACTGGAGTGAACGTATCGATGCCCATCGCTCCGAGATTGGTCACCGTGAAAGTCCCACCGGTGAGATCGTCGGGCTGGGCCTTGCCCTCCATGCTTGCAGTCGCCAGACGTTTGAATTCGTCGCTGAGCTGTTTCAAGGAGAGGGTATCGGCGAACTTGACCACAGGAACCAAGAGTCCCTTGGGGGTATCGACGGCACAGCCGAGATGCACATGTTCGAATGTGACGATCTTATCCCCCAGGAAATGACTGTTCACATACCCGAAATCACGTATGGTGCGGGATGCGGCGAACAGCACAAGATCGTTGATCGTGATCTTTTGCAGACCCAATTCCGGTGCGCTCGATTTGAATCTCGCCCGCAACGACTGCAGAGCCGATGCATCGGCATACGCGTTCATGGTGAATTGGGCTGTGGAGGACAGCGATTCGTGCATCCGTTTCGCAGTCACCTTCCTCACTCCCCTCACCGCCGTCTCGGTGGAATTGTCCGTCACTTGCGTGGAAACAGCCGCAGGAACACTTGCCGTCGTTGGATTCGAAAGATCGGAAGAGAGGACCCTTCCTCCAATCCCACTACCCCGTTCGGGAGCCTGCAGCCCCTTCTCCACCAAGGCTGCCTTCGCAGCGGGTGTCAACGGCTCCTTACCTTCAAGGGCCTTCAGCACATCACGCTCGATGATCCTTCCCTTCGGACCGGTTGCCTCGAGTGTGGCGGTGTCCACACCGGAGGAGGCGGCCACAGCCCTTGCCCTCGGAGACACTCCCTGCGATGAAGAACCGGTGGCAATCCGAGTGGTCTCGGGAGTTTTCTCAACTTCTTGCCGCTCGAGTACGGGTTCCGGCTTTTCCTCTGCAACCTTTTCGGGAGTAGCGACATCGACTTGCTCGCCCTTCTCTCCCACCACCATGATGGGTTGCATCACAGGTACCTCGTCCTCCACTTTATAGAGGAGCTTGAGCACGGTACCTTCGGCGGTCGATTCAACTTCGATGGTGGACTTGTCCGTCTCCGCCTCACACACCACATCACCAACGGCAACGGCATCGCCTTCCTTCACCTTCCAATCGATGATGATACACGATTCGACCGAGTTTCCTTGTTTCGGCATCACTACTTCTACAGCCATATCCTCTCCTATGGTACGGATATTGTAATCCGCTCCTTCATACAAGTATCAATTCAATCCCCATCGCTTCGATCGCCTCGACCGCAGTTTGGGGAAGTCCCTTGTCGGTGATCACGACATCGATATCGGAAAGCGAAAGAATCCTCACGAATCCCTGTTTTCCGAATTTCGAAGAATCGGTGACCAACACACTTCTGGTTGCCTGGGCACACATTTGCCGCACAATTTCCGCATTCTCCATCAAATGGGTCGTCAACCCATGGTCCAAGGTAAATCCATCGGTTCCGGTGAATGTCAACGCAACATGATATTCCTGCAGTTGCTTCAATGCCGCGGGACCCACCAGGGCTTCGGCCGAGGGTCGGAACTCACCTCCCACCATGGTGAGTGCAATATTGGGATTCATCCTCGCATAGGGAATGAGCAATGTAGAATTGGAAACCACCTGCACATCCCTCTTGCCCAACAGGTATTTTCCAATGAGCGCGCTGGTGGTGCCATTGGTGATCATGATCCGATCCCCATCATGCACCAGCGAGGCGGCCGCTTTCGCTATGGCCTCCTTCATCTCCACATTGCTTTGTTGCTTTTCGGCCAAAAGCGGATGGTAGGCCGACATGGCGGCCCCCCGGGTACGCACGATGATCCCTTTGGCGGCAAGCCCTTTCAGATCGGATCGTATGGTAACCGAGGAGACATTCAATCGCTCGCTGAGGGTGGCAACCGAAACCTCACCATTCTCCCTGAGCAATTCGATTATCCTCTCCTCTCTCAATGACAATCCAACCATGGACCCACCTTCCAAACGTTTTCTATTCACTTTCGATTCTATTACGATTATCTTTCGTTATCAAGAGCTTTCGAAACTATTTTTCATTTGGATGTGATACTCGCGTCGCTATCTGTTGCAAAATCGAGTGTCTCGGGGTACAGTTGGCTTCCAAAAGGGAGATCTTCGCCGTGAAGCTTGCGACCATGCACCAATTGACACTCATCGCACTCGTGGGCATCTCAGGAACCGCACTGTCCATCATCTCACCAGTTTCGTTGCCTCCGAGCATATTGGGCATGATCCTTCTCTTGATTCTCATCTCGACACGAATCGTTCATGTGGAGAAGGTATCCCAAGTGGCCCATCTGTTCCTTGCCCATATGGGAGTAATGTTCGTTCCACCCGTGGTGGGCATCGCCGACAGCTACAAGCTGCTGGGAAACCATGTGGTGCAATTCATGCTGATCTGTGTGATAGCCATGGTCCTCACCTTCCTCGCGGCGTTGGGTTCGGCATCATTGACTCTGCGACTGCAACGGAAATTCGGCAAATGGGAGGATGAAATTGATGCTTGAAACCATCATTGGCCTCCCCATATTTGGAATCGCACTCACCTTGGCCACCTACAGCGTCGCGCTTGTGATCGCCCGTAGGATCAACAATTCCATTGCCAACCCAACTCTGATCGCAGCATTATTGGTGGTCCTTGTGAGCAAGGCCTTCGGCATTCCGCTGGAATCCTACCAAGTCGGTGGTTCGGTGATCGCAATGTTGATATTGCCCGCAACCATCTCCCTGGCCGTCCCGGTCTATGAGCAAAGGCGGAAGTTGAAGCGATATTTCCTCCCCATCATCGTCGGTTGCTCGGTAGGAGCGGCAACATCCCTCGCTTCGGTCACGATCCTCTCGAAATTGTTTTCATTGGAGGAAATCCCCTCCCTTTCACTCTTGTCAAAATCGGTGACGGCTGCGATTGCGATAGATCTCGCCAAGACCCTTGGGGCGGATGTGGCGCTCACACTCATGGCCGTAATGGTAACAGGAATCAGCGGGGTACTCTTCGGTCCTCCCCTGCTCAAACTCTTCAAAGTGGAGGATCCCATCCTTCAAGGAATATCGATGGGCACCTCGAGCCACGTCATCGGCACCTCGCGTGCGATGGAAATGGGGCCTGTGCAGGGAGCGATCAGCAGTGTGGCAATCTTCGTAACAGGAATCGCGACAGTGGTGTTGACGCTATTGGTCTTCTAGATCGGATTACCCGTACCGTCACCAAGCATCTGAAGGTAGTTTCTCCTGTAGTACAGGGGAGCCATACCGGTTTTCAGTTTGAATTGCTTGCTGAAATGGAACTCACTCGAGAACCCCAATTTCGCCGATATCTCCTTCACCGACAGATCGGTGCAGGTGAGGAGCGCTCCCGCCGCCTCAATCTTCAACTTCATGTAATACTTCATGGGAGTCTGCCGCATCCTCTTTGAGAAGAGACGGATGAAATAGGATTCGGTGAGATGCAGCTCATTCGACAATTCCCCCAGAGTCAATGTTCCCATCACCTGTTTCTGCATGATGCGCAACGCACGTTCAAGATGGCGGCTTTCATTGTCGTTGCCAAGCCCTTCGGGACCATCCACCAAAAGATACAATAGAGAACATATCTGATGGCATGCCGACTGGCGTCTATGGGGGGAAGAGGAGAGCCCCTTCTCCTTCACCTCTTCGAAGAAGAAGCGGTAATTCGTACCGATATCGAATGGAGAGTTGCGTTCCTGCTCGGCAAGCATCCATGAAAGGGCGGTTTCTTCCGCATCGAGTCTCACAAGGATCGCATAATAGGTCACCGGATCTTCGGCATGGGCCCTGATCGAATGGACGGTATGTGGCAAACTGATGAAGAGCGCCCCGGGATTGATGGAATACGAAGTCCTTCCATTGATGAATTCCCCCTCTCCACCGAGAAAATAATGGATCTCGTATTCCCTCTCGCCATGGGAGTGGGTTCTCCCATGCCAACGCATTTCCTTGGGATGTTTCATCTGATAGACAAATACCGCGTCATGAATGTCCATATGTCAATAATATACATGCCTGTACAATTTTGTCTATTCAATTGAAGTCACATACATACGATATTTAGCATAATTGAAATACTTGGTGGAGGAATTGATATGGCAATAGTCGCCGGTATCGATGTGGGAACCCAAAGCACGAAAGTGATATGCTATGACTCCGATTCGAAACAGATGTTGGCCACAGGTCAAGCGCCGCATAAATTGATCAGCAAGGACGACGGTTCGAGGGAACAGGAGGCCTCCTGGTGGATAGATGCAATGAAACAGTGTTTCCAAAGCATAGATCCTTCGATTCGTCAACGGATCGAGGCCATTGGCGTATCGGGACAACAGCATGGATTCGTTCCTGTCGATGCCGAGGGAAACGTCCTGTACCCGGTGAAATTGTGGAACGACACATCCACCACCAACGAATGCGACATCATCACCGAACGCGCTGGAGGAAAAGACGATCTTCTTGCCCATGAAGGCAACCTGATCCTTCCCGGCTACACCGCGCCGAAGATACTCTGGTTGAAGAGAAACCATCCCGAACTGTATAAGAAACTTGCGCATGTGCTGCTGCCCCACGATTATATCAATTATTGGCTGACCGGAGAGACCACCATGGAATATGGCGATGCCTCCGGAACCGCTTTGCTTGATGTGAAGAGCCGTACATGGTCCAAACGATTGCTTGAATGCCTCGATGGGGAAAGGGATTTGTCCACTGTGTTGCCGCGATTGATCGAGGCGGAGGAAAAGGCGGGCGATGTGACCAAAGCCGCAGCCGATGCGCTGGGAATTCCAGTGGGGATTCCCGTTTCGTCCGGTGGAGGGGACAATATGATGGGAGCCATCGGCACGGGAACGGTCACCGATGGAACGCTTACGATGAGTCTTGGCACCAGCGGCACCATTTTCGGGGCATCCGACAAACCCATCATCGACCCCCAAGGGCTTTTGGCAGCCTTCTGCAGCTCCACAGGGAATTGGCTTCCCCTGTTGTGCACGATGAACTGCACTGTAGCGAGTGAGGTCACCAGAGTGTTGTTCGAGAAAGGGGTTGTCGATTTCGACAAGACTGCGAAGGAAGCTCCCATAGGAGCCGAAGGGGTGGTCATGCTCCCCTACTTCAATGGTGAACGCACACCCAACTACCCCCACGGCAAAGGTTGCCTGATGGGGTTCGATCTGCACAACATGACAGAGGGCAACATCAGCCGGGCTGCGCTCGAATCGGCGATCTACGGTTTGAAAATAGGTCTCGATTCTTTCGATGCTCTCGGCTATGAAGCGAAGGAGATCAGACTTATCGGCGGTGGAGCCAAGTCGCCGGTCTGGCGCCAGATGGTGGCGGATGTGTGCAACCTTCCGGTGGTGGTGCCTACGATCACCGAAGCCGCGGCATTCGGTGCCGCACTGCAGGCCCTCTGGTGTTTGGAACACCAAAGTGGCAAAGGGAGATCCATGCATGAGATCGTCGCCGGGCATGTGGTGCTCGACAGGGAGGCCTCTTGCCACCCCGACAGTGAGCATGTGAAGGACTACGAAAAGGCCTATGGAAGATATAAACGATATGTGGACGCCGTCGCACCGATTTTCGGTTGACGGTTGCCGTACATGAAGCATCAATCAGTATCAGGAGGATAGTATGGGTAAAGTATTCATTGGAAACCAAGAATATTTCAAGGGAATCGGCAAGATCGCCTACGAAGGTCCGAGATCGGACAATCCGCTTGCCTTCAAATTTTATGACCCGCAGAAGGTGGTTGCGGGAAAGACCATGGAGGAACACCTCAGATTCTCCATCGCCTATTGGCACTCGTTCTGTGCGGATGGAAAGGATCCCTTCGGCAATGCCACGTTGCATTTTCCCTGGAAGGATTCAGATCCCATGCAGGCAGCGAAGAAGAAGGCGGAAGCCGCATTCGAATTTTTCACCAAGATCGGGGCCCCTTTCTATGCCTTCCACGATACCGATGCCTCACCAGAGGGAACTACCGCGGCGGAATATGAGGCAAATTATCTTGAAGTGGCCGAATACCTGAAGAAATTGCAGAAGGAGACCGGAGTCCAATTGTTGTGGAACACCTCGAACCTCTTCAGCCACCCGAGATACATGAATGGAGCGGCATCAAACCCCGATTTCCAGGTGGTGGGCAGATCTGCATTGCAGGTGAAGACCAGCTTGGATGTCAACGTCGCTCTCGGTGGACTAGGCTATACCTTCTGGGGTGGTCGTGAAGGCTACATGACCTTGTGGAACACCGATACCAAAAGGGAACAGGATCATCTCGGCACATTCTTCCGCATGGCACGCGATTATGGAAGGAAAATTGGATTCAAGGGAACCTTCTACATCGAGCCAAAGCCGATGGAACCGACCAAACACCAGTATGATTACGATGCCGCGACCGCCATTGCATTCATCAAGGAACAGGGACTCGAGAACGATTTCAAATGCAACATCGAAAACAACCACGCCACTTTGGCCGGACATTCGTTCGCCCATGACCTGCAAGTCTGTGTTGACCACGGCATGTTGGGCAGCGTCGATGCCAACCAAGGTGATCCGCAAAACGGTTGGGACACCGATGAATTCCCGACCAATGTGTATGAGACCACCGAGGCAATGTTGATCATCCTTAAGAACGGGGGACTGCATACCGGAGGATTGAACTTCGATGCGAAGCGGAGAAGGAATTCCACCGATCTAGAGGATCTGTTCATTGCCCATATCGGAGGAATGGACGCCTTTGCACTCGGACTCGAGACCGCCGACAAGATCTTGAAGGATGGCAAGCTCGACAAGCTCAAGGCGAATCGTTACAAATCGTTCGATTCCGGTGAGGGAAAGGCCTTCGAAGAAGGGCAGCTTTCGCTCGAACAACTGGTCGAGATCGGCAGGAACGCCGATACGAAGGACATCAGTGGAAAGCAGGAAATGTTGTACAATATGGTGAACCAGTACCTGTTCAACAGGTGAGTTGCTCCTGGATCCATACAGGGCGCCCGATCGGGCGCCCTTCTTTATCCTATTGTTCCGATAGGCGGTATATTGTATCTTGTGGGTAGGAGGGACTTCAATGAGGATATCCACGAAAGGTCGCTACGCATTACGTCTTATGCTGGAATTGGCACAAAATCCCAACCGTCTGGTCTCCATTCGGGAGATTTCCCAGCGACAGGGAATCAGCCACAAGTATCTGGAACAAATCATCATTCAATTGGTCCGTTCCGGTTATGTGAAGAGTGTGCGTGGTCCACAAGGGGGGTATTCCCTTTCAACCGACGCCGACAAGATCACCTGCGGCATGGTACTCAGGGTCATGGAGGGAAGCCTGCTTCCGGTTCCTTGCATGGAAGAGGGTTCGGATGGATGCGACCGTTTGAACGATTGCCTGACCCTTCCTCTTTGGAAGCGACTTGCCAAGGCAATCGAATCGGTGGTGGATGGAACCACATTGCAGGATCTGCTCGACCATGGAGAACCTCCCCAAATAGGCATGTGGTTGTAGCATAGTAAGAATTTACTACAATACCTTACCCTTTTATTCACAATTAATTGACTTTTTACACCGTATGCTTCAACATGATGGGAGCACAGGCATCACCATGATGGTAATATTTCACTATGGTGATCACGGGAGTCTTCCATGGAACATTACTGGGACACACTGGAACCCTACAGGGGTACACTATTCGAAGGGCAATGGCCTTCGATACCTCAAATGTTGCTCATTACACTCGAGCAACACTCCGATCGACCGGCATTCACCACCATCAGGGGAAGTGAGCGACATACCCAAACCTATCGGGAAATATTGGAAAGGATCCTTGGCGTTGCAACCTTCTTGAAATCCAGGGGAATCACCAAGGGTGACCGTGTGGTGGTCAATGGAAAAAATTCTCCCGAATGGGCGATTGCGTATCTTGGAATCCAATTCGCCGCTGCGGTTGTTGTACCACTCGACAACCAGATGCCTATCGAACGGGTCGAAGCTCTCGGTGAATTCAGTGGAGCGAAGGCACTCTTCGCCGATTCCGATATCCTCGCGAAATTGTCCGACAGCACTTGGTTCTCTTCCCTGAACACTGTGGTTTCCCTCAATTCGGTTGGCGAAGGCCACACCAATTTTATCGGCGACATCCCTTCGATGGAAAAGGATGAATCCATCGCAGCCTCCCTACCGTGTGAGGATGATGTCGCGGCCATTTTGTTCACCAGCGGAACCACCGGTAATGAGAAGGGAGTGGTACTTACCCACGGCAACCTCACAAGCGATGCCTACCAGGCATCCGATCCACAATTTTTGGCCTTCAACGAAGAGGATGTCTTTTATGCCCTTCTTCCACTCCACCATTCCTATACGATGACCGCGGTATTTCTCGAATCGATCATGCGTGGTTGTGAACTGCTCTTTGGACAAGGACTCGTCGTTTCCCGGGTACTCAATGAGATGAGAAGCGGAAACGTCACACTGTTTCTTGCAATTCCTCTACTCTACAACAAGTTGCTTGCAGGACTGATGAAGAAAGTGAGGGAAAAGGGATTGTTTGCCTATGCGTTGATACGGACTCTGATGTGGGTGAATGGGATCGTACGGAAAGTCTTCAAGATCAATCCGGGCAGGGTGTGGTTCCGTCAACTGCTCGATGGAATCGGAATGGTCGACAACAAGTTGTGCATCTGCGGCGGAGGCCCCCTCTCACCAAAGACATTCCTACAGTACCAACAATTGGGATTGGATTTCATCCAAGGATATGGCCTTACCGAAACGGCTCCCATCCTCACATTGAATCCAGTAGCCCGTTTCAAGGTGAAATCGGTGGGAAAGGTGTTTCCTCTTGTCGATATGAGGATTGCCGATCCGGATCTCTTCGGAGTGGGAGAAATCCAGGTGAAGGGACCGAATATTTGCCAAGGGTATTACCGTGATCCCGAGCACACCAACGCATTGTTCACCGAGGACGGGTATCTCAGAACCGGAGATCTTGGATCCCTTGACAAGGAGCACTATCTCTATCTTCGTGGTCGTGCAAAGAACATGATCGTCACCGAAGGGGGTAAGAACGTCTACCCCGAGGAGATAGAGGACCTTTTCCAACTGTATGGACAGATCGAACAGGTCATGATACGAGGTTATATTGCGAACAAGTCGGTACGTGCGGAAGGCATAGAGGCCCTGGTGTTTCCCAACAGGGACCACTATGCCCAGCAGCATATGTCCGGTTCCGAAATCGAACGGGATATCGCGAAGATCGTGGGAGAGGTGAACAAAAAGCTCATCTCCTACAAGAAGATCTCCAAAATCACGATCCTGGAGAAACCGATGGCCATGACCAGCACCAAGAAGATCCAACGCACCAAGGTGTCACGTACCATCGATCGTCTCAGGGGAAATTGATCAGGAAACCACCACACCCTTCTTCAAGATGATGTTGGCATACAACGACTGCTCGCTCGTGGCGATGATCGCATAGGCCTGCTTCGCACGATCGTAGAATCCATACCTGTCGATGTACTCAAAACCTGCGAAATTGGGATCCCCCTCCTTCGCTATCTGCTCGTACGTACCCCAGATGGGTGTCTCGGTGGCATCACCGGGGACCTTTGCCATGAGGAAGGCATTCTTTTCGAACGAATCGAGCGGGAACAGCTTGAGCAGCGCCTCAAGAATCTCTGGAACACCCAATCCATCTAAACGGACAAGACGTTGTGCACAGGAAGCGGCGGGAAAATTTCCATCACCGATCACCAGTTCATCGCCATGGCCCATCTCCATGATGATCTTGAGCAATTCGGGTGTCAATAATGCGGGAACATTTTTCAACATGTGGTACCTCCATCCACCTTAAAGTGGAAATAATGATTGCGTTATCTTCGAGTCCATGCGATACTACACAAGATGTAAACGATTACACGGCTCGTATCACATGTAGTTTATACCATAGGAGGTGCCAAATGGCAAACATAACCGATATGAATCGAATCGGACCCGAACAGCGATACGCCGACGATTTCCCAAAGATTGGAATCCGTCCCGTCATCGACGGACGTCAACGTGGAGTACGTGAATCCTTGGAAGACCAGACGATGAATATGGCGAAATCGGCCGCAAAACTCATCAGCGACAATCTGCGCTATTCGAACGGTGAACCCGTGCAATGCATCATTGCCGATTCCACCATAGGTGGTGTGGCCGAGTCGGCTCAATGCCAGACCAAATTCTCGAAGGAAAATGTTGCGGTAACCCTGACTGTCACTCCCTGTTGGTGTTATGGTACGGAAACCTTCGATGCCGATCCCCTTACTGTGAAGGCCGTGTGGGGATTCAATGGAACCGAACGTCCCGGAGCGGTGTATCTTGCAGCGGTGCTCGCCGCACATACCCAGAAGGGTCTTCCCGCCTTCGGCATCTATGGACGGGATGTGCAGGACAATGACGATACCTCCATTCCCACCGACGTTTCCGAGAAGATCCTCCGTTTTGCCCGCGCGGGTATCGCGGTTGCCATGATGAAGAACCGGTCCTATCTTTCCATCGGAGGTTGTTCGATGGGCATCGCCGGTTCGATAGTCGATCAGGATTTCCTCCAGGCATATCTGGGCATGCGTACTGAAGTGGTCGATATGAGTGAGATCGCACGACGTGTCGAAGAGGAGATCTTCGATCCGGAGGAATTCGCCCTTGCCAGCAAATGGGTAGCCGACAATTGCGTAGAAGCGCCCGATACCGTCAATCCTCCCGAATGGCAACGTTCCGAGGCACAACGCAAGGCCGATTGGGACTACTGTGTGAAAATGGTGATGATCGGACGCGATATGATGATCGGCAACAAGAAATTGGCCGAACTCGGGTTCAAGGAGGAATCGATGGGTCGCAATGCGATCGCAGCCGGATTCCAGGGACAACGACAGTGGACCGACCATTGGCCGAATGGCGATTTCATGGAGACCATGCTCACCACCTCGTTCGATTGGAACGGTATCCGCGAACCGTTCATCATGGCTACGGAAAACGACTTCTGCAACGGCATCTCGATGTTGTTCGGCAAGCTACTCACCAATAGGGCCCAGATTTTCAGTGATGTGAGGACCTATTGGAGCCCCGATGCGATCGAACGCGTCACCGGATGGAAGCCGGTCGGTCGTGCCAAGGATGGATTCATCCACCTCATCAACAGTGGAGCGACCACCTTGGACGCCGCAGGCAGGATGAAGGACGAAGATGGCAATCCCGTGATGAAGCACTTCTGGGAGATCACCGACAAGGATGTGCAGGCAACTCTCGACGCTTCCCAATTCAGTGTGGCCAACGGTGGATATTTCCGTGGTGGCGGCTACTCCTCAACCTTCCTCACCAAGGGGGAAATGCCGGTTACCATGAGTAGGCTCAACATGGTGAAGGGACTCGGACCCGTGTTGCAGATCGCAGAGGGTTGGACCTGCGATATCCCGGATGAAGTGTTCGACAAGATCAACAAGAGAACCGATCCCACCTGGCCCACCACGTGGTTCGTTCCAAGAACCGATGGACAGGATGGCCCGTTCAAGGATGTCTATTCGGTGATGGCAACTTGGGGTGCCAATCACGGTGCGATCAGTTTCGGCCATATCGGAGCCGACCTGATCACCCTTTGTGCCATGCTTCGCATTCCGGTGAGCATGCACAACGTTGAGGCGGACCAAGTGTTCCGACCCAGTGCCTGGAGTTCGTTCGGAATGGACAAGGAGGGCTCGGATTACCGTGCATGTTCGGCCTACGGACCGCTCTACGGCGCCTATTGAGAGATTTCCATTGCTTGCTGCGGCCACCTTCGGGTGGCCGTTGTTGTCATGTGCGGTGACACCCCACTCCCTTTTGTGGTAGTATGGTGGGATGAGAACAGTGATCAAAGGGGCCACCATCATACCCATGACGACAGAGGACGCCTGTTTCGTCGGCGATGTGGTCATAGTAGACGACAAGATCGCCTCGATTGGAACAAGTGTGGCCACGATGGACGGTGATACGGTCATCGATGCCAGGGAAATGATTGCAATGCCGTCACTGGTGAATGCACATACCCATTTAAGCATGACGTACTTCCGCAATTTCAGGGATTCGGTAAGCGACCTGCATGATTGGCTTTCCGAAATCTGGAAACTAGAGGACAAATTGGTTCCTGAAGACATGTATGTCGCATCGATGCTCGGCTTGGTGGAAATGGTGGCAAGTGGTACCACTTGTTTCGCGGACATGTATTTCTTCCCTGAAGGTACGATACAAGCAGTACTTGATGTGGGAATGAAGGCGAACATCGGGCTGACACTGTTCGGAGGTATCGAATCGTCGAAGGAACGTGTCGCTCAGCTGCTGCCTTCATTGCGAACAGTTCGTGACGAGAGCAAAGGAGCTGTCCGTTTCGATATTGCTCCCCATGCCGTCTACACCTGTACGGAAGAAACCTTGCGGTACGCGGTCGAAGTCGCAACAAAGGAAGGATGTGGTATCCATATCCATGCGAATGAGACGAAACGGGAAGTCTCCGATTCAATCGCAACCTTCGGTTCGACTCCGATCGCCCATCTCGATTCGATGGGTTGTGATGGAGTGAAATGCTACTACGCCCATTGTGTGCATCCTGGTGATGGGGATATCGAAAGATTGGAACGGAATCCTGTTTCGGTGGTGCACAATCCGAGCAGCAATTGCAAATTGGGTAGTGGTATCGCTCCCATTGCCAGCTATCTCGAACATCATATTCCGGTCGCGTTGGGAACCGATGGAGCATCCTCCAACAATTCCCTGGACATGTTCCAAGAGATCAGGTTGGCGGCCATGTTGGCAAGTGCGAGTACCGGTGACGCAGGCAAGGTCACACCGTTCGATGTGTTGAGGATGGCCACCTGCGAGGGAGCCGCAGCACTTGGAAGGGCCGATGAGTGCGGAACATTGGAAGTTGGCAAGGATGCCGACCTCATATTGCTGAACACGAAAAAACCACACCTTACCCCGCTGAACAACATATACAGCGCTTTGGTGTACTCGGCCAAATCGAGCGATGTGGACACTGTGTTTTGCAAAGGACGCACACTCATGGAACATAGGGAAATCCTTTTTATCGACGAGGATCAATTGCGCTTTCAATTCAACGAAAGTTGGAACAAGATACAACAGCGGACCGGAGGAACACCATCATGACCGAATCGTTCACCACCATCGAATACAAGCATGACGAATTACATCTGATCGACCAACGGGTATTGCCCACCGAGTACACCACTTTCGTCTGTCATGATTATCACGAAGTAGAATTTGCCATCAGGGACATGGTCGTCAGGGGAGCTCCGGCCATCGGAGCCACCGCTGCCTATGGAGTGCTGTTGGCTGCCAAGGAGTTTGCTCCGGTGTTCAAGGAAAAAGGACCCGAAAAGTTCAGGGAGCGCCTTGGAGACGCCTGCGAATTCCTTGATGGAGCCAGACCAACGGCTGTGAATCTCCATTGGGCATTGGACAGGATGCTGAAGCGATTGGATGGCAGCGGATGGGAAACGATTGAAGAAATCCTTAAGGGACTGAAGCATGAAGCCGATGCCATCCGGACAGAGGATATCGAGACCAACAGGACCATGTCCCGCATCGGAAACGATATCATTCCCGATACGGCGACCATACTTACCCATTGCAACACCGGAGCACTGGCCACAGCCGGTTGGGGAACGGCACTGGGGGTGATCAAGGAGGCCTTTTATTCGGGAAAGCATATCTTCGTGTATGCCGATGAGACCCGACCCAGGCTGCAGGGAGCAAGATTGACCGCATGGGAACTCATGCAGGCCAAGATACCCTCCAAACTCATATCGGATAGTGTGGCAGCCACCCTCATCAGGGATGGAAAGATCGATCTGGTCATCCTGGGAGGAGACAGGGTCGCAGCCAATGGTGATGTGTGCAACAAGATCGGAACCTTCATGCTCAGCGCACTCTGCAAATTGTATGGAGTGCCCTTCTACAGTGTGGTTCCGGTCTCCACCATCGACTTCTCCATCTCCAGTGGTGAGGATATCCCGATCGAAGAGAGGGACTCCGTCGAAGTCACCCATCCTGGTGGAGTGCAGGTCGCTCCCGATGGAATGGGGGTCTACAATCCGGCCTTCGATGTCACACCACATCAGCACATCACCGGTATCATCACCGAAATGGGCATCATCTATCCTCCTTTCGATACCCACATCGAACAGATCAGACAAGCAGTGGAGAACAGCCGCTAGTGGAATACTTGCTCACAGCCCTTCTGGTGGTCCTCCCCATTTTCCTGAAATTGCTGCTGGGTTACGCCATCAAGCAGTTCGGCATCATGGGAACACAGGCCTTCAAGGAGATGAACAATGTCACCTTCCGGATCTTTCTCCCCATCCTGCTGTTCATGAATATCTATCATGCCGATCTCGATACCACCGTATCGTTCGGATTGATTGGATTCGCCTTGGGATCGCTTTCCCTTCTCTTTTTGATTTCCATGATGGTCGTACCGAGATTGGAGCCGGAGAATCGCAAACGTGGAGTACTGGTTCAAGCGATCTGCAGAAGCAACTTCATCATATTCGGACTCCCTGTGGCAACCACCCTATTCGGTCCCGACAGTGCGGGAGGGGCATCGGTTCTGGTGGGAGTCGTGGTTCCTTTCGTCAACACGCTTTCAGTCGTCACTCTGGAGTACTTCCGTGGAGCAAGACCCGATGCCAGGAAAATCCTCAAGGGGATATTTGCCAATCCATTGATCATCGGCGCCTTCGCAGCCTTGGTGTTGGTACTTCTCGATGTGCGCCTGCCGTTGGTGGTGGATGAGTTCCTTGCCGAGATGGCCCGCATCGCCACTCCCTTGGCATTGATCATCCTGGGAGGTTCGGTCACCTTCTCCAGTGTGGGGCAAAATCGAACACAGCTGGCTGGAGGTATTGTCACCAGGTTGGTGCTCGTCCCGCTGTTCGGTCTCACCGCTGCCGTGCTCTTCGGGTTCAGGGATGCCGATTTGGTGATACTGATGGCAATGTTCAGCAGTCCGGCGGCAGTCTCCTCCTACACCATGGCATTGCAGATGGAAGGGGATGGAGAATTGGCCGGACAATTGGTTGTCTTCACCACGATATTTTCCATCCTTACCATCTTCATTTGGGTGTACCTGCTCATGGTCTTCCATTTCATCTAATTTTTTACATATTTTTTGTATATTTATACATTACGTTATGGCTCAAATTTTACTATCCTATTTTTATATATACCTAAATCACTATAATCTGGTTGCGTTCATCCAAAACTCGCGCGACCACTGCATGAATTCCTAAAAAATCGCCCCTATTTACCAAAAATTCGCACTTATCTATAGTGTCCACACACGATTCGAAGCGAGTCGAAACCACATTTCAGGAGCATCAGCATGAGAGATGTCACTGCATCCCTACTTACGAAAATCAAAAAAGACGATCCAAACCAGGCCGAATTCCAACAAGCTGTACAGGAGTTTCTCATATCGGTGGACAAGATCATTGACGATCTTCCCCATGTGGTATTCCATAAGATCCTTGATCGGTTGATCGAACCCGAACGGGCGATCATGTTTCGAATACCATGGACAGACGACGAGGGAAGTCTCCAGATCAACCGTGGTTTCAGGGTTCAGGCGAACAGTGCCCTCGGTCCCTACAAGGGAGGACTGAGGTTCCACCCTTCGGTGAATCTCAGCATCATCAAATTCCTTGCCTTCGAGCAGACCTTCAAGAACAGCCTCACCGGTTTGCAAATGGGTGGAGGCAAGGGAGGAAGCAATTTCGATCCAAAGGGAAAAAGCGATGCCGAAGTGATGCGCTTTTGCCAGAGTTTCATGACCGAATTGAGCCGTCATATCGGAGCCGACACCGATGTTCCCGCAGGGGATATCGGTGTGGGGGCAAGGGAAATCGGCTTTATGTTCGGCCAATACAAACGCTTGAGGAACGAATTCACCGGAACCCTCACCGGTAAGAGCCCCCTTTGGGGAGGATCGCTCATTCGTCCCGAAGCCACCGGTTATGGTTTGGTCTATCTTGCGGCAGCCATGCTCCACGATAAGAACGAAACCTTCGAAGGCAAGACATGTCTCGTTTCAGGCAGTGGAAACGTTGCCCAGTATACGGTGGAAAAACTCAATGCCCTTGGTGCGAAGGTGGTCACATTGAGCGACTCTTCGGGATGCATCTATGATCCTGCGGGAATAGATGATGGGAAGCTCGACTATGTGAAGCGTTTGAAGAATGTCACCAGAGGTAGGATGGCGTCCTATGTGGACGTGTTCAAAGAGGCCGAATACTTCCCCAGAAGGGAAAATGGTGGAGCGAACCAGGTGTGGCAGTTCCCGGCCGATTGTGCCTTCCCCTGTGCGACCCAGAACGAAATCAATGCCATTGATGCGAAACACCTCGTGGAGAACCATGTGAAGCTGGTTGCCGAGGGGGCGAATATGCCGACCACTCTAGAGGGTGTCGAACTACTCCAGGAGAACGGTGTACTGTTCGCTCCGGCCAAGGCCGCGAATGCTGGAGGAGTCGCTGTGAGCGGCCTTGAAATGGCCCAGAACAGCTCACGCATCCAATGGACGGCTGAGAAGGTCGACCAACAGTTGCAGAAGATCATGAAAGGGATTTACACCACGATCCGGGATACGGCCAGCCACTATGGGAGCGAAGGGAATTTCGTCGATGGAGCGAATATCGCAGGCTTCCTCAAGGTTGCCAATGCGATGATCGACCAAGGTTACGTATAACAGGCCCTCTGCAGCTCCAAGAATTCGGGGTCTCCGAGGGAACGATGTTCCCGAGGGGTCCCGATTTCGTAGGTGTCGAGGACCCGCATCGGTCTTGGAGAAAGCCTCACCACCGTATCTGCCATCAACAGAGCCTCGGAGACATCATGGGTGACATATACGGTAGTCCTTCTATCGGCTTCCCATAGGGTGAGGAAAGCCTTCACCATGGACCATCTGAGGTGGGAATCGAGACTTTGGAACGGCTCATCCAACAACATCGTTCTCCCTGGGTACGCGAACGCACGGGCGATTGCCACACGTTGACGCATCCCTCCAGAGAGTTGGTCTGGTCTGAATCCCACATAGTCCTGCAAACCGACCATTTGGAGAAAGTCCATCGCACGTTGCATACGCACGGTCCGATCCCTGTACCATGGCCGCAACACCAACTCCACGTTGGCCACTACCGAGTGCCATGGAAGAAGCCGGGGTTCCTGGAATAGATATCCGAAAGGACCGTCCTCCCCTTCTTCCTTGATGATCGACCCCTCATCGGGAGTCTCAAGGGAACCAATGAGACGCAGAAGCGTGGTCTTTCCGCAACCCGAAGGTCCGACGAAGGCGGTGATGGAACCTGGATGGATATCCAGGGAAAAGCCATCAAGCACTTGTACACGCTTGGTTTCCACCAGGTAGCTTTTGTGTAGCGAAACCAGTTTCATACCACTTCATCCCCAATCTTGGCACGATGACGTCGTATCCTTGCGGGAACACGCAACAGTGCGATGAACAACAGGTCACCGATTGTGGTAAGGAGGATAGCAACCAAGGTCCATGCCAACACCTCGGCCGTTTCCAACTGCACTTGGGCGAGTTGCATTCGAGAACCCACTCCATAGCGTGGAACGGTGAGCACTTCGGCTGCAATGACGACTTTCCAGATCATCGACAATGATGCTTTTGCTCCGGTTACCATGGATGGCACCAGAGAGGGAATGACCAGATGGACCAGACGATCCATGGGACGGAATGCATACGCCTTCGTCATCTCCCTCAGTTGGGGAGAGATATGTGCAACACCCTGTTCGACTTGCACAAACATCACCGGGAACCCCATGAGGAAGGCGGAAAAAATGGGTACCGTGCCACTGGTGAACCAGATGAACGCCAAAAGGATCACCGACATCACAGGCGTGGCCTTGCAAATGGCAAGGATGGGAAGGAGTAATGAGTGCAGTGCTGGAGAGAATCCTGAAAGGATTCCCAGTACACCACCAATGGTGAAAATGATGAGGAAGCTCCGCAATGCACGTCCCATGGTACTCAACACATTCAAGGAAAAGGGTTTTTGTGTGATGAGCGATGTGAATGCAGAGAATGTGGTTCCGGGCGTGGGGAGCAACACACCGGAATCGAGCAAATTGGCCCCGATCTGCCAAAGTGAGAGCAGAATCAGGACCGATGCCGCGACTATTGCCTTAGTACGCCAAGTAGAACGATTCATCGGGAACCGAACCGCCGATGGAACTGGAATCGAACCCATAGAGGACCTTGAGGTACATGTCCATGGAGTCGAACCCTTCATTGGCCGTTTTGAAGACAAGATTGAGACGTGGGATCGCTGGAACCGCGATCGCGGCCTTCATGATGCCTGCTTCTTCGATCATAGACCCGGCTTCCTCGGGATTCGCCACCACCCATTCGATCGAATCCTCGATCGCATCCATGACTAACGGGAGTCTGTCGGCTTGCTCTTCAACAAATGCATCCGACACTACTATCACCGTCATGGGATAATTCTCTATCCCGGTAAGCGCATACCACAACATCTGGATATCCAACAGGGGTATCGCCTTTTCGCTTCTGGTCATGACCATCGAAACGAATGGTTCGGGCAACACTGCAAGATCGACCTTTTCGGCGATGAGCATTTGTGCCAGCTGGGCGGGACTTGCGATGCTGTAGTCGAGATTCACATCCTGCTCATAGTCGTATCCCAGGGCAGTGGTCATGATCCTGGTCATCTGATCGGGAGTACTACCCGCTCCGGGAATGGAAATTTTTCTATTCGCAAGATCAGAAAATTCGGTGATGGAAGCATCGGTGGTGAGTAGAAGAAGCATTCCTTCCCCAGTGATCGCAGCAGTCTTCACACCGACTCCCTTGGCGAACAGATTCGCAGCGACATTCGTGGGAAGGGCGGCAAAATCGAGCTCGCCATTGGCCAATCTTGCGATCACCTCGTTGGGAGAGGGATACACCGCCACATCGATGGAAGTACGGTCATCCAAACGACCATCATTTTTCATCAATGCCACGGTACCGAACCCGGAAGGTCCTTGCATCACAGCCATCCTCACCGTCAGTTGGTCGGCTGAAATGGCTTCCTGGGCAGCCTGCCCCGTCACAGCTGCAATACAGACTGCAATCAACATCACTACGATATACCATTTGCGCATGGTGGTTGTCTCCAGATCGGAATCGGCCTCCGACATGCCTTGTATCAGGAGGAGACGACAATTCTGAAATACCGTTTTTTCCCGGCCCGCAGAATCATCTCGTCCTGCTCAGCCCAAGATGCGTCGACTATCTGCTTCACATCCTCGACTTTTCTATCCTGTATGGTGGCCCCACCCTGTTGTATGAGGCGTCTAGCATCTGAATTGGTGGTACACAAATCGGTCATAGCGAACAATTCGACCGCTCCGATTCCCTGCTCCAATACACTTCGTTGGATGGTGAGGGAGGGAAGCCCTTCCCTCGCATCAGATGAAAGTCCACCCTTGAACATCGATTTGGCGGCATCGCGGGCCTTATTGGCCTCCTCCTCTCCATGGATGATCTTCGTCTGCTCGTAGGCCAACCTCTCCTTCGCATCATTGATGTTCACCGCAGGATCTTCATAACCGGCGATCTCCTCCAAATCAAGAAAGGTGAAAAGTTTCATGAAACGGATGACATCGGCATCATTCACATTTCGCCAATACTGGTAGAAATCGTACGGGCTGAACATCTCGGGGTCAAGGAAGACCGCACCCTTCTCACTCTTACCCATCTTGTGTCCATCGGCACGAGTGATCAAATTGAAGGTAAGACCATAGCACTCGGCACTCTCCACCTTGCGGATAAGTTCTATGCCTGCCACGATGTTCCCCCACTGGTCGTCACCACCGATCTGCAATCGACAACCTTGGTCACGATAGAGGGTAAGGAAATCGAAGGATTGCAGCAATTGATAGTTGAATTCGATGAATGAAAGTCCACGTTCCAACCGCTGTTTATAGCTTTCGAAGGTAAGCATCCTATTGACTGAGAAATGTTTCCCGATGTCCCGCAGGAACTCGATATAGTTCAGTCCGCCGAGCCAATCATAGTTGTTGAGCATGATGGCCTTGCCCTTATCGGATCCTTCGGTGGCTGTAAAGTCGACCACTGTCCCCAATTGCTTCTTGAGCGAAGCGCTGTTTCGTCGGATCTGTTCGATGGTGAGCATCTTGCGCATCTCGCTTTTACCCGAAGGATCTCCAATCATCGAAGTTCCTCCCCCAACAAGCGCGATTGGATTGTGCCCCGCTTCTTGAAGATGATGCATGGCGAAAAAGGGAACCATGTGACCGATATGGATGCTCTTCCCCGTGGGGTCGACCCCCACATAGAAGGTGACCGGACCCTCGTCCATGAGCGCGCCGAGCCCCTCGTAATCGGTACACTGCTTGATGAATCCACGATCCTGTAATACCTGCAAGGCCTTGTTCATGCCATCGATCCCCTTATTATTGTCGTTTGTAATCTTTCGTCGCCTTCTTGATGGTGGCGACCAAATCGGAGATCGACACACGCACCTGCTCCATCGAATCCCTGAATCTGAGGGTCACCGTGTCATCATCCAAGGTTTGGTAATCGACGGTCACGCAATAGGGTGTGCCGATTTCATCCATTCGGCGATACCTGCGTCCGATCGCTCCGCTCTGATCGTAGAATGTGGCGAAATCCTCCCTCAACCCATGTTCAAGTCGGGTTGCGAATTCATCGATCCCATCCTTCTTCACCAACGGCAGCACCGCAACGGTAACCGGTGCGATGGATGGATGGAAATGAAGTACGGTCCTCACATCTCCACCCTCGAGCTCCTGTTCCTCATAGGCATCAGAAAGAACCATGAGCACATTCCTCGTCAATCCGGCCGAGGTTTCCACGACATACGGGACGTACCTCTCCTTGGTCTCCTGCTCAAGATAGGTGAGATCCTTGCCACTGAACTTCTGGTGCTGGGTAAGGTCGTAGTCGGTGCGGTTGTGCACTCCTTCGAGTTCCTGCCATCCCATGGGAAAATCGAACTGGATATCGTAGGCATCCTTGGCATAGAACGCCAGTTCATCCTCTCCATGGCGATGCCATCTGAGCGATTCGGGCTTGATCCCCATCTTATGGTAGAACGCCATCCTCTGGTCTCTCCAGAACGAGAACCAATGTTCGTCCGAACCAGGTTTGCAGAAGTACTGCATTTCCATCTGCTCGAATTCACAGGAGCGGAAGATGAAGTTCTTCGTGGTGATTTCGTTGCGGAACGACTTTCCCACCTGGGCGATGCCGAATGGAATCTTTACCCGGCTGCTTTGCACCACGTTCTTGAAATCGGCATAGATGCCCTGTGCAGTCTCCGGTCTCAGGTAGATCACCGAGGACGCATCATGCACCGCACCGATGTGGGTTGAGAACATGAGGTTGAAATTCCTCGGCTCGGTGAACGAGCCCTTTGTGCCGCAGTTGGGGCAAGCGGCTTCGAGATCGATCTGATCGGCTCTGAAACGGCTCTTGCACTGCTTGCAATCGACCATGGGGTCGGTAAAATTGGAAACGTGTCCACTGGCTTCCCATACCTTGGGATGCATGAGGATCGACGCATCGAGACCGACGATATTGTCGTGCATTTGCGTCATTTCCTTCCACCAGAAGTCCCGGATATTGTTCTTCAGTTGGACACCGAGAGGACCATAGTCCCAAGCCCCGGTAAGCCCGCCATATATCTCACTCGATTGGAAAATGAATCCACGTCTCTTGCAGAGAGAGACCAACTTGTCCATGGTAGTAGTTTCAGCCATTATGCAACCTCGTTTTTCAGCGTAGAGATAGCCCTATCGATTCGGATAAGGGCGGTTTCAAGACCAAGTACACGGATGGAATCGAACAGGGGAGGACTTACCGAACTCCCGGTGACCGCGACCCGAATGGGCATGAAGACGCCATTCACCTTCACACCGAGTTCGTTCGCCAGCGCCACCAACGCCTCCTCAATGGATTCGTCACCCTTTTCCTCCAATTCACCTAGGAGGGGACGCACACGTTCCAACACGTGCAATGTGGTCGCGGCATCCTGTTTCTTCGGCAATAGCGAGGCAACCTCGGGTACTTCGATATCGGTGAAGAGGAATCTGCTCATATCCACCACATCGGATAGCACCTTGAGTCGCTCCTTCACGATCGGGACCAGAGCGCCGACCTTGTCCATGTCCTCTCCGGTGGGCTCATTCTCGATGAACCCCTCCCTTTTCAAGTAGGGTAGCAATAGATCGGTCAGTTCTTCATCACTTTTCTGTCTGATGTACATCCCATTGTACCAATCGAGTTTCTTGTAGTCGAAGACACCGGGGGCTTTGTTGATCTTTTCCAGTGAGAAGAGTTCGCACAACTCGTCCTTGGTGAAGAATTCCCGTTCTCCGTCATACGACCAACCCACCATGCTCACATAGTTGGTGAGGGCTTCGGGCAAATACCCCTTCTCCCTGAAGTCACGCACGGCGGTGGATCCATGTCGTTTGGAAAGTTTTTGTCCGTCCTTGCCCATCACCATGGGCAAATGGCAGTAAACGGGAGGTTCCCACCCGAACGCTTCATAGAGCAGTACATGCAGTGGACCGGAGGGGATCCATTCCTGGGCCCGCATGATATGGGTGATGCCCATGAGGTGGTCGTCGATCACATTCGCCAGATGGTAGGTGGGAAACCCATCCGACTTGAGCAGGATCGGATCGGGATTCACATCACTGTTCCTTCTGGTGATATCACCCATGAGCACATCATGAAAGGTCGTCTTGCCCTCAAGTGGTACCATGAGCCTCACCACCGAAGGGAGACCCTGTGTTTCCAACTCGGCCCTCTCTGTGTCGGTAAGGTTCCTGCAATGCCTATCGTATCCCTGCTGTTTCGCTTTTTCGGCTACTTGGGTCTCCCTCAACGCTTCCAAACGTTCGGGTGTACAGTAGCAACGATACGCCTTGCCGTCTTCGATCAACTTCGCAGCGAATTTTTGATAGAGGGAAAAGCGCTCGCTTTGCACATAGGGACCACGATCACCACCCACCAAAGGACCTTCATCCCATTCGACACCAAGCCATTCGAGGGTTTCATAGAGGTCTTGTAGAGCTGCATCCGTAGACCGCTCCCTGTCGGTATCCTCGACACGCAAAATGAACGTACCCTTCTGGGCACGGGCAAAGAAATAGTTGAACAATGCGGTCCTTACACCACCGATATGTTGCAAACCGGTGGGAGACGGCGCGTAACGCACACGTACACTCATTGGGAAACGTCCTCCTGTACCGGAAAAGTGGGACCCGGTGGTTACAGTTTTAGTACAAATCGGAAAAAGTGGCAACAGCCCGCACTCATTGCGAGAGCCACCATATGGTCCTCTCCATCGCGGTTTCACGTGCTTCTTGATCGATATCGTAGGGAATGAGGTGGGTGGCCTGTTCCAAGTGGAGCCATTCATTCGTACCGGAGCCGGTATCCACCACCAGGTGCCCCACATCCTTATGCACAACCTGGTCCTGACCACCAGTGATCACGAGCATGTCGGTGGATGTTTCCTGGAGAAGTGAGACCGCTTCACGTCGAAGCAGCTCGAGTTGGCGAATTTGCTTGGGATACAACCAGCTCCAGTACTCCTTTCCAAGGAAGGCGTCGTCGTCGGGATCACGATCATCGAAGAACGGATATCTTGGATCGCTCTGCCAAGGTTGTGGTCTTCGCTTGATGAAAAGGGATACGATGGAAACCAGAGTGAAAGGCAAGGATGGGATCAACAACGCCGGAGCATACAGTACCGTTCTCCGGATCCCGTACCGCTTGGAAAGTATTGTCGCTATCGCGCCACCCATGGAATGTCCCACCAGGAACACTTCGCCATAGGCACCCATGGCATCCACCACAGCCCGTTCGGCCTCACCGATCCAATCATTTCGGGTGGTTCCCATGAAATCCCTGCCGTTGGTTCCATGTCCGGGATAACGCGGAACAAACACATCGAAACCCGCTTCATACAAACGCTGCGCAGGCAAAGCCAACTCCCCGGGATACCCCATATATCCGTGGAGACAGACCACCGCCCTATCGGAGGCCTCTTCATGTACCGCTCGAATCGGTCGGGCGCAGGCACGTACTTCCATCACTTCACCTCCTACCCTTCTCCCAACACATTCAGCAAATCTATTCTGCTGCGAACTTTCGTCTTGGAGAATATGTTTGCGACATGATTGTTGACCGTGTTCACCGATATGTCAAGTTCCGCAGCGATCTCCTTGTTGGTCAGCCCCTCCTTTATGAGTTTCACCACCGAAAACTCCCGCTCGGTGATATGGTATTTCTCCACATTCGCGAAGGTAAGCTCGGCGTTGGGGGCATGAGGCATGCGTTTGAAGTAGATGAACAGATAGACAAGAATAATCACACTGAAGGACATGAAGTAGATGGGATAGGTGATGTAGCGGCCTTCAGGCATGATGAAACCAAGAATGAGCAGAGGAATCATTACGAACGAAAGGATGATGATTGCCTTGCTCACCGTCCTCACATCGGGTTGGGTGATGGTCTTGAGATTCTTGATCACCACACCGATGCAAAAGAACAACGTACCCACGAACACCAACATCATCGAAGTCTGCAACACCCAAATCGAATGGAAGATGATGTGGAGTACGGAGAGGGCCATATAGATGACGGCAAGGATCGTGAATATGATGCGATAGGGATTTCTCCATGGTTGGGCAATGATCCACGTGGTGAAATAGGGTACGAACAGTACAAGGAAGCTCACATTCGCCGCCAACAATCCCTGGATCACGATATTTGTGACGAAAGCCACGGTATCGCCAAGGAACACATCCACAAAGACCTTGAGGACCTGGAGCACCATCACCAGCAACAACGATACATGGAATACTATGAATGATTTGGTCCATTCATAATTCTCACGCAAATGGAACACCACAGAAAGCACGAGGGTCATGCATCCTGTGGCGAATGCGAACATGTAGAGAAGTATGGTGAGCCCTTGGCCGATCATCTCAGGAATTCTTCAGGCCGATAAGCTTCTGATTGTGCGACATATCGGCGGTTCCGCAGATATCGGCAATTTCATTGAGCAATTTTGTAATGTTCACCGGCGGCAATCCTCCCGAACGCTGCTGGGCAAGAGAGTTGTAGTTTCCCGCATTGACCGCAGCCTGGGCCTTCCCGCCGAAGAGCTTGAGGTGGAGTGAAGCACCCTCGTTCAGCAAATACGACGGTTCGCTGGAGAAATTTGGAAAGACACCTGCAAGGGTCCGTTCGATGGTTGCCTCGTCACCGATCGGCATCCTCGGGCTCTGCAGATGCAGCAAGTACCACAAAGCGATACCAGGATTGGTCCATGCGAGCTGCACCTTCTTTTTTCCAGCCAGTTCAATCGCCATCCGCACCTGTTGGGAATCCACTCCCATCGATTCGAAACCGAATACACACCAGGTACTGTCGAACCGACCTTTCACCCTGGCCTTGTAGGCCTCCTTGACCAAATCCTCGAGCGTCTGGGCATCCTGGGCCCATAACACTGTCATATTGGTATAACGGCAATCCTTGCGCATCTGGGAGAAATAGAGCGACTCGGATTCCGAAGCGGTGACTACGAGCAAGGTCTTGCGCGGTTTTTCATTTTGTTTCTTGCGTTTCATTTCACTGCTCCTTTGCTTCCGTATCGACGAATTTGAATTCACTGGTGATCGGGAGTGCTCCGTATGAACCATTGAGGTAGTACTGCCCGGTCAAATCCTGTTTTGCCTTGGAGAACTTGAAATCGGCCAAACTGTAGTAGATGGTTGCCGAATCCGAACTCTTTTGGGCAAACCACACTGCATCACGTCTCAATACACCATCCTTCAGCAGTGAAGGATTGCAATCGACTGCCATCAGCTGGGATCCATGGGTATGGTTGTTCGCTTCGAAGACCCCCACCACATGTTCCAGTGCATAGGGATGCAGCAACATGCCGAAATCATCGATCACCAGTGTACGCTTGACGGTGAAACTTTCGAACATCGCCATCGCGATCGATGTGAGACGTCTCAAACTCAACGATTCGTTGGAGAAATAGGAAGCGTAATGTTGGGTCACGTTCGTATGGACGAAAATGAGCCTATCCTCTTGGAAACGCACATCCCTGATATCCGTGATATCGACACTCCACAAGAAATCGATCAGCATCTTCTTCCAGGAAGGGTGACGTTTCAATTGTTCAACGATGATCTTTTCGCTTGCGGTGGAAAGTCCGAACGGCAACAACATCAACTCCTCACTGAACCAATTGTAGATGGGCTCCAAGGTGCTGCTCCCTTTTCTCGCCGCAGCGGCAAGATAGGTGTGGTTGTGGGGTACTTTTCCCACCAATCGTTTCTTTTCTCCACGGAACATCTTTCCCCATCTGAACTTGTATTCGAGTTCATCGGCATTCCCATCGACAAGCTTACGTTCGAACATCAATTTGCGCGAACGTCCCACATAGTAGTGGTAGGACTCCTCGTAGATCTTCTCCCGATCGGCCACCAGCGAATATTTGCCGATCAACGCATGTCCGGTCTCCTCATCGGTACCCAGTACCAATTCGACCATAAGATCGGCAGGCTTCCCTTTTTCATCCGAATAGGCAAATGCGGTACCGGATAGGAGTTGAAGAGGGTTCTCCATCTCGAAATCGGCGGTTATGATCGCCTTGAGCGCTTCGAGAGCCCTCACGAAGGTGCTCTTTCCCGCACCATTGGGACCAATGATGGCCAAGGTTTTGATGACATTCAGTCGATCGCTCACCTGTACGATCTTTTCCTCGGACAGCCGATTGTCCTTGACTGCTTCGAATGAGATCGTCTGTGAGTCACGTACTGAACGAAAGTTTGAAATCGTCATGTCCAGCAGCATATATCCCCCCTGTTGAAACTAACTAACGGAATAATTTTTCCATTCTTTGTAAAATCATAGGATGCGACTTGAAGGCGGAAGCCAATCTTGCGGGCAATTGCTCGTCGCCATGGTTGTCTCCCGCAATGATGTCCACCATATCGAGTTTGAGGAACCGATCGACACCACCTGCTTCCATCCCATCCACATTGCATTGGAAGAAGACTCCGATCTCCCGTAATTTTCTCGCCATCGCACCATCTTCGATGAACCATCGATACCGTTCTATATGGGCAAGTATGACATATAGCCCACGTTTGCGCAGCGAATAGGCATGGTTGAGAAGGAACAGCGGTTCGGTGCTCGCATCCACCTCGATCAATACATAATTCTTGAAGAACGGCAGCACTTGGGGATCCACTGCCCCTCCCACATAGGTTTCACTGCCGAGGATGAGCTCCACTCCCATGGCTTGGGCCTCGCCGCGGGCCCAATCGTACATCGTGCGTATGTGCTTCGTTCTGGTGGTGACCTGGGGATTGTAGAGGTGGGGAGTCACGACCACACGATCGAATCCCTCGCGGGCATACGCATGGAGTACCTTGAGACAAGAATCCTTCGATTGCACACCATCGTCCACAAATGGCAACAAATGTGAATGGCATTCAACAAAACCCATCACCAACCTCTTTCTCGATTATACCCTGTTTGGATGAATTGGTATACATAAAAGACAGCATTATTTCATTTCAGGCTTTGATTGCTTGTATCTTCAATATTCGATACACTTCTGTGCCTTCACCTTCGCGGTACGCCAAGGATGCTTGATCTCCACCAATTCATGCACCATGTCGGCAAGTTCCACCAACTCCTTTGGCGCTTCACGACCGGTTATCACCACATGTGGAGCATCGGAGCGATCAAGAGAATCGAGAAAGCCGACCACCTCATTCATATCGAGAAAACCCTTGTTGAGGGCATACGTGAATTCATCGAGCACCAACAGTTCGTACTCGTGGGAATTCAACAGTATCTTGGCCCTCTCCCAGCCTTCCCTGCACGCCCGACGGGTAGGACCATCATCGGTGGCATCCCAAAGGAACCCTTCGCCATAATTTTCCCACAGCACTCCTTGCGAAATGGCGAAACGCTTCTCTCCTGTCTCCAGTGAAGGAGGTTTTATGAACTGCAGCACAGCGCACGGTCGTCCATGTCCGAGAGTACGCATCACCAACCCCATGGCTGCGGTGGTCTTTCCCTTTCCATTGCCGGTATACACGATTTTCAACGGTACCCGATACTCCATGAATTCCTCCTCGATGTGCATACCTCATACGGTCTGCAATATCTTTTCCGAATTGAACAATTTGGAGACCAACAGCGCGCATATTCCAGCCAACAGGATATTCGCAACAATCGCCATCACCATATGCAACACATCGGTCATCCCCATGAAGCTGGCCTTCATCACGAAGATGGTATTTACGATGGGAACAAGGAACAGCACCAGGTTGGTCGTCGGGTCCATGTACATCGTGGTGACTCCAACCAACACCACCACCAGGTAGAGCGGCATCACATAGGTGCTTCCCTCCTTGACACTTTTCGCCAAGGAACCGAGCAAGGTGACCACCGCGCCGGTGAACAATGCGGAGGAGAACAATGCAAGCACGATCACCATGAGGGAAAATCCCGAGACCACCGTTCCGCTGATATCGGATTGGAACATGAACCGTGACCCTTGTGGCAAGATCATGGAAATCATGAAGCCAAGGAAGGTTGCTCCCGCAGAACATACGGCGATCACCGACACGTAGAGGATCTTCCCCCAAGCGATGGAGGTTCGGGACACTTGGTTCACCAACAGAATCGCCAGACTCCCCCGCTCCTTCTCACCGCTGGTGGTATCGAGTCCGGCATTGATGGAACCGGAGAAGAGGAAAATCATCAGGAAATAGGGCACGAGCATCGCCAGAAAGGATCCTCCCGATTGGGCGGCATCCGAAGCCAGGTCCACCACCCGCACCGAAAGGCTTTCCAGGTCCGAAGGGACAAGTCCATACCGGGCCAACAACTCTTCTCCAAGCATCTCCCCATAGAGCATCACCGCAAGGATCACCTGCTGTTGGGCATACTGCATCTTCTGGCTGCTCGAATCGTAGGAGAGGGTGACTTGGCTCCTGGTCCCCGGTATATAATCCGGAGGAAACATCAGAACGATATCGGCCTTGTCGGCATCCACCATCTCGACCGAAAGGCGATCTTCCAACAGCCCGGACAAACGGGAATCGTCGTTCCCCTCTATCGCGATCCGATAGGTGGTGTCCTTCGCATCCTTGTCCATCTCTCCCAGTACCGTACCTACTCCGACGAAGATGATCGGCAACACCAGTAGAGGGAGGATGAAGGTGGAAAACAAGGTCCTTCTATCCTTGAAGAAGTTCTTCAATTCCTTCTTGAATATGATCAGTGCATCGTTCATGACTTCTTCAACTCCTTTCCTATGAGGGAAAAGAACAAAGACTCTATATCCTGCTCCCCATGGATCTCCATCAATTCCTCCACAGAACCTTCGCAAAGAAGACGTCCCTCGTGTATGATACCCACCCGGTCACACAATCTCTGCGCATCCGAGAGCACATGTGTCGAGAGCACCACACATTTGCCAGCATGCTTCGCGGCGCGGAGAAAATCGGAGATCACCTTCACCGCAAGGACATCCAGACTGCTTGTGGGTTCGTCGAAAATGATGTTGTGTGGATCGTGCACGATACTTACCGCCAATCCAACCTTTTGTGTCATGCCACTGGAAAGCTTCGCGATGGGAGTGTCGAGGTACTTCTCCATATCGAATTCCTTGGCCAATGTGGCGATGCGAAGCTCGATTTCCGCAGTCCCCATATGGTTCAACCTACCGAAGAAGACGAGCAGTTCCCGACACGACAACTGTCCGGCAAGCTTCATCTCCCCCGTGAGAAAGCCGATGCTGTCGCGAACCACCCTTCCTTCGGAAACCACATCATGGCCGTCAACTTCGACCTTGCCCGAATCGGGCCTCAGCAGCGTTGCGATGGTACGGAGCGTAGTGGTTTTTCCCGCCCCATTCGGACCCAACAATCCGAAGATCTCACCATCGCGTGCCATACAGGAGATTCCCTTCACCACTTCCTTGCTTCCGTTGCGCACCTTGTAGCTCTTGTGGAGGTTGTCGATGGAGATCATGAGGCATTGGTTCCATTGGTGAGATATTTGATCGCCACCTTGATGGCTTCGACCATGCTCACCTCGGACGCGATTCCCTTGCCGGCGATATCGAACGCAGTGCCATGGTCCACACTGGTCCTCAAAAACGGCAAGGCCCAAGTAACCGATATCGTCCGATCGAAATCGAGCGTTTTCGCCGCAATGTGTCCCTGGTCATGATAAAGGGAAAGCACCGCTCGATATTTGCCGATCTTTGCAAGATGGAACACCGAATCGGCACCAATCGGTCCAACGACATCCAGGCCCTCGAGACGTGCCCTTTCAATGGCGGGAACGATCGACATCTGTTCCTCATCACCGAACAATCCATGTTCTCCACCATGGGGATTCAATGCTGCCACAGCGAAGGGAAGATTGGTGTCGAAGGCATTGTTGAGCGTCAACTTGTAGCACTCCTTGATCGATTTGAACACACGCTCCTCGGTAACCGCATCGCAAGCTTGTCGAAGACTGAGATGTCGGGTCATGAAGAATATCTTCAATCCCAGTGTCTCGAACATCGTCACAGGAGCTGGACTATCGGTCAACTCTCCAAGAATCTCGGTGTGGCCGATGGAATTCACGCCGCCTTCGCGCAAAGACTCCTTATGGAGCGGAGGAGTGACGATCGCATCCGCGATATGTGAACGGGTGATCCGGACCGCCTCCACGATGGCTCGATGGGCGGCTTGTCCGCACATCCCTTGTATTTCCCCATAGCGAAATCGTTTCAAATTAACCAATGGAAAGTGGTAGAAGATGCTTTCCTTGCCATCCTCCAGCGCAAAGCGACACGCTTCATCGGAATCCACCACCACATCGAAGGGATCTCCCAACGCACAGTCTTGCATCGTCTTCTCAAAGAGTTTCCTGTCTCCAAGCACGACCACCCTAGCCTTTTTGCTGTGCACCCCATGGTCCAACGCCTTCACGACAATCTCGGGACCTATGCCCGCCGGATCACCCATTGGGATGGCAAGAACGATATGGTTGGACATCATGCACCTCCTCGGTAGTGCAACTATACCAACATGGAAACGCCGACGCAATAGAATCGTCAAACACCATTGAGTCGGTAAAAAGCCGATTGACAGATGGAATCTTTACGCCTACTGTGTACGTATCGTTGCCTTGGAGGGAGGACGGCCATGAAATACCATGATGAAGACGAGTGGGAAGAGAAATACTTCGATGAGGACTTCGAAGAGGATGAATCGTACGAAATAGACGACGATTTCGATCCCAACGAGCTCAGGGAAGATGACGACTATGACGAGTTCGAGGAAGAGGAGGAGGACGACGAGGATCTCGACGGATTTTTCCTAGATGACGAGGAAACCGAAGTAATCGAAGAAGAGGATGAGGAAGAGGACGGAGATGACTATATCTTCGACGAAGAGGACGTGCTCGAGGAAGAGGACCCCTACGATTACTGAACCCAACAGGATCGTCCCTTCTCCCTCAAAGGTGAGCAGGAGAGTCGTACGACTCTCTTGAACGATTGCACAACCCACACAGGCGGATATTTCCGCCTTTTTTTTTGCCCGCACACACCCTACTTGGAAATTGCCAGCGACGAGGTACAGCCCGCAACATGATGATCGGTACCCTCCATTTCATCCATTGATTTCCCCATTGAAGAGGAAAATTGCACCTTTCACCAGGGTAAGTTTCTATTTACAGAAACACGGAAGTACGCTATAGTCCATCCATCCGTATCACGAGGAGAAGAAAATGAAGGGAAAGAAAAGACTGTTGTCCATGCTTGTCGTCTCGATCGCCGCCTTGACCATGGTGTTCGCCACTGGACAGGTGGAACAGACCCCATCGGACATGATTCGCATTGGAGTCTCGAAAATCGTTACCCATCCGGCGCTCGATGCCATTGAGCAGGGAATGATGGACGAGTTGTCCGAAAGGGGTTTCTCCATATCCTACGACTCGCAAAGTGCGAACGGCGACATTTCCACCGCTGCATCGATCGCACAGAAATTCAAAGCCGACAAAGTAGATCTCGCCGTTGGCATAGGCACACCGGTTGCACAGGCGTTGGCGAATGTATTCACCACCACACCGGTTGTGTTCGGAGGAATCACCGATCCGCTCGAAGCCGGGCTGGTTCCCACCTACGAACCGAACGAAGGGAATGTGGGTGGAGTATCGGACAAGAACCCCGTATATGATCAGATCAAGCTGTTCACCGAGATCACCGGAGCCAAGACCGTGGGCATCGTATTCACCAGCGGGGAAGCCAATGGAGTGCAGCTGAGGGACCTGGTGAAAGCAGCAACCGAATCATTGGGAATTGGCTTCGTTTCGGCGGGAGTCTCCAATTCGGCTGAGGTGAAATCGGCCATTCTCTCGATAGCCGATAGGATTGATGGACTCTATGTGGGCACCGACAATACGGTCGTATCGGCCATATCGAGTCTCAGCGAAGTGTGTGCCGAAGCCGAAGTTCCGCTGTTCACAGCCGATCCCACTAGTGCCGAAGGACTCGATTATTTCATGGTGTGGGGATTCAACTACTACAAGCATGGTCGAAAGACTGGACAAGCCGTAGCCCAGGTCTTGAACGGTGAAAAGACGGCTGGACAATTGGGAACAATCTTCATCACCGATCCCACCGAATTCGAATTGTGGTTCAACCTTGATGTGGCGAATCGTCTCAACATCACAGTTCCTACGGAGTATCTCGAAGCGGCGGCCCGCATCCAAGAAGACGGGAAGATTATAAATTTTGAATAACAAGCGTATCTTTATACATGAATATGCATAAGCATCTTTACAAAAGACGTTGGGCGGTCTATAGTGCCAACAAACCCTACGCTAAGGAGCTTCCTATGAAGAAAATCAGTATCCTTCTGCTTCTGTTTTCGGTGCTTGCGACGCCTCTGTCGGCAGCTGGTGCCCAAGAATCGACGACCGCTGGAGAGACGGTCATCGGTGTTTCCAAATTCCTTGCCCACCCCGCCCTCGATGCAGTCGAAGTCGGAATGCAGGACTATTTGAATTCGGTTGGAAAGAGTGTGCGATTCGATTTCCAGAATGCCAATGCCGATGTCTCGGCATCAGCCCAAATCGCCCAGAAGTTCAAGACCGACAAGGTTGACATCGCCGTTGGAATCGCCACTCCGACCGCCCAGGCCTTGGTGAATGTCTTCACCGATATCCCGGTTGTATTCTCGGCTATCACCGATCCCCTTGGAGCCGGTCTGGTGACTACCTACGAGACACCCTATTCGGAAAATACCACAGGAGTCTCGGATATGAATCCCGTCGATGCCCAGATTGCACTCTTGGCAAGGCTGACCGGAGCGAAGACGATCGGTAATGTCTACGCCAGTGGTGAAGCCAATGGAGTGACGTTGATGGAACAGGCGAAGGCTGCAACCGAGAGTCTTGGTCTCAAGTTTGTGACCGCAGCCGTATCCAATACGGCGGAGGTAATGCAGGCCACCCAGTCCATCGTCGATAGGGTCGATGCGCTCTATATCGCCACCGACAATACCGTCATCAGCGCACTTCCTTCGGTCGATGATGTTGCTGCGAAAGCCGGCGTTCCCCTCATGGCCGCCGATCCATCCAATGTGGAAGGTCTCGATGTACTCGTGGCTTGGGGATTCGACTACTATAAAATCGGACTCGCAACCGGAAAAATCATCGAACAGCTTTTGGACGGAAAGAAGCCTGGAGAGATTGGAACCGTGTTTCTCACCGATCCCGCCGACTTCGAACTCTGGTTCAATCTTGACGCAGCCGAGAATTTGGGGATAACTATACCGGAGGACTTGATGGAATCGGCCGCGGTGGTCATCCAGGATGGTCAAAAAATCGTCAAATAGGATGTATCGATGTTAGAAGGTATTTTTGTTGATGGATTGATATTCTCCATCATGGTGATCGGTGTGTTGATATCATACCGAATACTGGACTTCGCCGATTTGACCTGCGACGGCTCCTTTGCAACGGGAGCCGCCGTAGCGACTATGGCGATAGTCAATGGAACAGGGCTGGCGACAGCCCTTTTGCTTGCCGTGGCCTCCGGAGCCATCGCAGGAGTGGTCACCGCCACCATCCACAATCGTCTCAAGGTTCCCGGTCTACTCGCCGGCATACTCACCATGACGATGCTCTATTCGGTGAATATCCGAATTCTTGGTGGAAGGGCAAATGTGCCGTTGCTCCGCATCACCACGCTCTACACACGATTCCCCGAGGTTTTTTCGATGGTGTCCAATCCCTGGGCTTTGTTGATCGGTACCTTGCTCATCGTGCTGGTGGTGAAATTCGTGATCGATATCTTTTTCCGTACCGATCTTGGCATCGCTATCGGTGCCTTGGGAAGCAACGAGCAGATGATCGTGAGCATGGGAATGAATCCCAAATTGCTCAAGGTCATCGGTATGGCCATCTCCAACGGTTTGATCGCCCTTTCCGGTGGTCTGCTCGCCCAGTACCAGGGGTTCGCCGATGCGAACCTTGGACAAGGCATGGTGGTCCAGGGACTTGCAGCGATCATGATCGGTGAGTTCCTGTTCGACAGCAACCGGATTTCCCTCATCACACTGCGGGTAGTGTTTGGAGCCATCATCTACAAGGCTTTGATGTTTCTCGGACGATATTACGGCTATTACATCAATCTTACTCCCAGTGATTTGAAACTCCTCACCGGCATATTGGTCATTGTGTCGTTGATCGTAGCTCAGACGAGGAGTGCCGCATCGAGTGCCGATGCGAGGAAAAAGGCGTTGAAACGCAACAAGGCAAGGCGTGAAGCCGAAATACAGGAGGCCACACATGTTGAGGATTGAGCAGGTCTCCAAGGTGTTCTATCCCGCGACTGTGAACGAAAAGACCGCTATAGAATACCTCAATCTTGAAGTGAAATCGGGAGATTTCATCACTGTGGTGGGTAGCAATGGCTCTGGGAAGAGTACCCTCTTCAATCTCATTGCCGGTACCTATCCCGTCACGGGGGGAAAAATCTCCCTCAATGGCAAGGATGTGACCAACACACCCGAATACAAGCGCGCGTTCACCATTGGCAGGATATTCCAAGACCCCACCAAAGGAACCGCAGCGAAGATGTCGATCGAAGACAATATGGTCACCGCCCTCCACAAGGGAATGAAGGGGCTCAAGATAAGCCTCAACGGTACGATCAGAGAGAGGTTCAAGGAAGAACTGAAGCAACTGTCCATGGGTCTCGAGGATCGGCTGAGGGACAACGTGGGACTTCTTTCCGGTGGACAGAGGCAAGCGCTGACTCTGTTGATGACGGTGCTGAGCAAACCTGAAATGCTGCTTTTGGATGAGCACACCGCGGCTCTTGATCCACGCAATGCCCAGATTGTGATGGATCTCACCACCCAATTCGTCAAGAGGTACCACCTCACCACGTTGATGGTCACCCACAACATGCAGCATGCCATCGACTTCGGCAACCGTTTGATCATGATGGATGAAGGCAAGATCATATTGGACCTCTCGGAAGAGGAGAAGCGAAGCCTCACCGTTGGCAAGCTGGTCCAGAAATTCAAATCCATCAAGAAACATGAATATGCTTCCGATGAGGACCTGCTGGTGACATGATTCATGGACTCTTCAGACGCAGAAAGACGCCCTGGGATTGCCTCGGGCGTCTTTCCTTTCGATACAAGGATAATCTACTTGTGTTGTTCCAGTATCTTGAGGAAATCGAGACGCTCTCCCGCATGCCAGAGCTTCTCAAGCGCATAGAATTCCCGCAACTCGGCACTCATCAAGTGTATCACGATACTCCCGCAATCTATGAGTTCCCAACCGTCACCGGCGACTCCCTTGTGCCTATTCAAGACCTGCACACCCCTATCGGCGAGAAATCCCCACAATTCCTTGGTGATTCCCTTGAGATGTCCAAGGCTGTTCACCGTCGCAATCACGAAACATTCCGCCCACGCCGAATGTTCCGCAACATCTATGACCACGGGATCCAAACCCTTGTGGTCGGTCACGAATCCCGCGATATCGGCGGCCAACAGCCTAGTCGTTTCATCCATCATCTATTCCAACTCCTCATTCATCGAATGCGTTTTCCAATATCAGTTCGGTCCAACTGACCATCCACGTACGCAGACGATCGATCGACATTCCAGTTTCCAGGAACCGGCTGGCATCATAGATCAAAACCTTCGGTTCATTCCCATCGATACAATTCAACATATCGACGATATCGGCTTGTTCGGTTCCGGTGCTTGCGAGTGTACCGACTGTCTCCGATTTGCTCAAGGGTTCACCATGTGTGGTCGCCAGATGCACCATGGCTTCCAACGATGGTCTGATACCCACCCACTCGAGTCCCTCCGATTGCATCAGGAACCTTGCGACACGATCCCAATCATCCTTTCCACCCGCAATGAAATGGGTTCCTTCCATACCATAGAGATGTTGTATGGCGCCAAGTGTGTCCGATTGAATTCCCTGTTCGGCCAACGATCGCCTATACCCTTCGATTATTTCCAATCCGATTGTGGCCACCACCAGAGTATCGCACCCATCATCGATAGCCGCCATGAAGGCATATCGGTCCGAATTGCCATACCAAATTTCAATTTTCCGTTTCGTCCCACAGGATGATGCGGTGAGCACAAGAACCACCAACAGCAACATGATGGCCGTCTTTCTACTCATGAGAAGGTTCCCCCTCCGATGAGGTACACCGCCAAGGCCTGCGTGGTGGCTGCTCCCTCCTTTCCCTTGTGTTCCAAGTGGGCCAGGTGGCTCTCGACCACACGGAGACAGATTCCTTCCAAACTCTTGCTTTCAAGCAACGTGTCACGCTCGCCCGGATGCAAATGTCGCCGCAGGGGTTCCATGTAGTCGGCCACGAATAGCGCCGCACCAAGAAGTCCCATGGCCACCGATCCGATGGTATGCCAACGGATCGCCAACTTCACCGCTTCATCGACTTGTGGCATTTGCTGTTCCAATAGACGGGAAGCAACCGGTCCATGAAGCAACATTGGGTACCTGACCTCCTCATCCTCCATGGGAATGCCTTGTTCCTGTGCGTACGACAACAACTCGCCATCGGTCCATTGACGGGCGACATCATGCCATACACCGGCAAGACGGGCCGAATCGAAGTCGGTGAATCCGGGGACATACCGCTGCAACAGGGCAATGGTCTCTCGTGCGGCTGATAGGCAATGTGAATATCGTGTCGCGCTCACCTGTGTCGCCACATAATGCTCAATCCGAGTAAAGTCCATAATCTTGGATGTAGTGTACGACAGATTTCGGCATCAGGGAAGCAAGATGGGAGTATTCCACCTTGCCTTCTGCGAGTAGGCTTCTGATATGGGTTGAGGAGTCCTCCATCACAGGGTTCTCCAAGAACCTCCCTTCAACACCGGGAGGGAGAATTTGGGGAGGTCGTACCGGAGACCTTCTGCAGATGATGAATTCAACTTCATGGCGCAGTTCCTCGAATCGATACCAGCGACGCAACCCGGAAAGCAGATCGTCTCCCACCACCATGCCTATCCGACCCTCGATATCGTACATGCGATAGAGTTCAGCCACCGTATCGAACATGTATGAGGTCCCACCCCTCTCGATTTCACACAATTCCACAAGGATGTCCACTTTCCTATCGTCGGGATAGAGGGATGGGTATTCTTCCAAGGCCAGATGCAACATCCTGATCCTATCTTGGGTGGAAACGGTATGTTCGTGTTTCTTATGGGGAGGATTGGCTACCGGTACCATGAGTACGCGATCGAAATCGGTAAGTTCGATTAGGTGGTGCAACAGGTGCATGTGTCCAAGATGGACAGGGTCGAAAGTACCCCCGATCACCGCTGTTCTCATGGCTCCTCACGATACTGCGCGTCGTTGTCCACGACGGTCGTGAATCCATCGTCCTGGGGATTGCCGGCATCGCCGACCAACCGTATGAACGCCTGTTTCACTCCATCCAATCCCTCGCCTGTGATGTTGGAAAGTCCCAGGATGGAGAGATCGCTTCTCGCATTCCTCAAGTTCTCCAAGTGCTCGGCGGCTTCGGGATCGTCGATCTTCGTCCCGATGACGACTTTCGGTTTGTCCAACAACTCGGGAGCATACGAACGGAGCTCCTCCGAGAGGGTATCGAACGCATCCATATACCGTTCGTCGGATAGATCGATCAGGAAGGCCAAACCCACCGTACGCGAGATATGGCGTAGGAATTTGAATCCCATGCCCGCTCCATGGCTCGCACCTTCGATGATACCCGGGATATCGGCAAGCACGATGTCGTGATCGTCATATCTGAACATTCCCAATTGGGGAATTTTTGTCGTGAAGGGATATCCCGCGACTTTTGTGCGGGCATTGGTAAGATTGTTCAACAGTGATGATTTGCCCGCATTGGGAAATCCAACGAATCCGATATCGGCTATCACCAACAATTCAACACCGACACGAAGCGCATTCCCCTTCTCGCCCGGCTGGGCGAACCGTGGTGTTTGTCGGGTGGAGGACTTGAAATGCCAGTTGCCCTGGCCTCCCCTGCCTCCCTTGAGGTACACCCACCGCTCTTCTCCGGTAAGGTCCTTTATGATATCGCCGGTCGATGCATCCTTGATCACCGTTCCGGGAGGAACGGGAATCTCCACATCCTTTCCATCACGTCCGAAACAACGGGCTCCCATGCCGTTTTGCCCGTTCTCCGCTCTGAATGTCCGTATTTGCTTCAGATGCGCCAAGGTGCGGAGGTTGTCCCGAACAACGAACACAACATCCCCGCCACGACCACCATCACCCCCGTCGGGGCCTCCCTTGGGAATATATTTTTCCCTGCGGAAAGAAACACAACCGTTGCCCCCGTTTCCGGAGGCAACGTCAATATAAGTCTCATCTGAAAATCCAAACATGTACAGTCCCTGGCGTTACCGCCGGCAATTAGTCAGCTGCCTGAATCCGGACGTACTTGCGATTGTTGCGGGTATGGAACACAACTTCTCCAGCCGCCTTGGCGAACAGGGTGAAGTCTCTTCCGCAACCGACGTTTTCGCCTGCGTGGAATTTGTTGCCGTGCTGGCGCACGATGATTTCTCCGGCTTTGACCGCTTGGCCACCGAATCGCTTGACTCCAAGTCTTTGAGCGTTGGAATCTCGACCGTTTTTGGAACTACCGCCACCTTTCTTATGAGCCATTGCCTATCTCCTTACGCCTTAATCTCTTTGATCGTGAGCATCGAATACTTCTGGCGATGGCCTTGTGTTCTTCGGTAACCCTTTCTGCGGTGGAACTTGAAGATTTTGATTTTCTCACCCTTCACAACATCGCCCAATGTGGCAACCACTTTCGCTCCCTCGACATACGGGGTACCGAACACGGATTTCTCACCGTCTGCAATTGCAACAACTGTATCGAACTCCAGCTCTTTGCCAGACTCCATATCGATCTTATCGACCTTCAAAGTCGCGCCTTCTTGCGCCTTGTACTGCTTGCCAAGAATCTCTACCAGTGCGTACATGTGTATACATCCTTACTTCAAAAATATGCAGGCTCCCTTATACCACAACGAATCGATAATGGCAAGAGGTGCCCATCGACTCTACATGGATTCCAAGAAAGGAATTCCCACCAAAGCATACGCGTTGCGGAACACCTGGAGCACCATGGCTACCAAGGCGACCCGAGCCCTTACCAATGGTGCGGAGGGTGCCTTGAGCACCGGGTGGTCGTGATAATATTTGCTGAACAGGCGGGAAAGGTCATAGAGGAAGGCGGTTACCGCGGAGGGATTCAGATCCCTCCCCGCCTCCTCGACCACTTCCCCGAAAGAAGCGACCATCTTCAACAATTCCCGTTCCTCCTGCAAGGACAGAAGGGAACCGTCGAATCCGATGCCTTCATACTCCGTTTCCACTTCGGCGAACTTGCGCATCATGCTGCTGATCCTTGCACCCATATATTGCAGATAGGGTCCGGTGTTGCCGCTGAATGAAATGGATTCGGAGGGATTGAACACCATATCCTTCATCGGATTGGTCTGAAGGAGAAAATAGTTCAACGCACCCAAGGCGATCGCCTCACTCGTTGCCTGGACATCCCCAACGGCCTCCTCTCGTCCCTTTTCCATGATCTCAGTCTTCGCAAGATGCGTCAGTTGGGCGAACAAATCGTCGGCATCGACCACCGTACCTTCCCGGCTTTTCATTTTGCCCTCGGGAAGGTTCACCATGCCGTAGGCGAGATGATGCAGATCCTTCGCCCAAGGATATCCAAGTTTGTCCAGGACATGGAACAGGACCTTGAAATGGTAGGTCTGTTCACTCGCCACCACATAAATGAGCATATCGAACGGCCAATCCTCATGTCTGGCGATCGCCGTCCCAATGTCTTGGGTAAGGTACAGCGATGTGCCGTCCTTTCTCAACAGTACCTTCTTGTCGAGTTTGATCTCATCAAGATCGATCCAGACGGAGCCGTCGTGTTCCCGATAGAAGACTCCCTTGTCCAATCCGTCGAGCACCTTGTCCTTTCCGAGCATATAGGTATCGCTCTCATAGTAGAAGTGATCGAACGATACCCCGGTCTTCGCATAGGTTTCCCCCACTCCATCAAGTGTCCATTTGTTCATTAGATTCCACAATGAAAGCACTTCGGGATCGCCATCCTCCCACTGCTGCAACATCTTCTGCGCCTGTTCGGTGGCAGTGGGATCCTCCTTCTCCCATTGTGCGAAGCGGACATAGTACTTGCCCACCAGGTGATCTCCTTTCATTCCTGAGCTTTCGGGAGTCTCTTTGTTGCCGAACTTTTGGTAGGCGAGCATCGATTTGCAGATATGGACACCGCGATTGTTGATGAGGTTCACCTTCCTCACCTCGGCTCCATTGGCCTTGAGAATGGCACTGATACTCTCCCCGATCGAGTCGTTCCTGAGATGTCCCAGATGCAACGGCTTGTTGGTGTTGGGACAGCTGAATTCCACCATGACCCTTCTTCCGGCCAACATGGTGGAATTCCCGTAGTCATCTCCCTTCTCCAAGACTTCACCATACAGTGTGTTTGCCATTTCCGAGATATCGATACGAACATTGAGGTAGGGACCTGCGACGAGCAATTCTCCTTCGGGGAGATCGGTTCGTTTCTCCAAGCGCTCGCACAACAGCCCGGCCAACTTGTGGGGAGCGGTACGGAAGGTCTTTGCATATGCGAACAGGGGGAATGCGATGTCTCCCAGCTCCGGTTTCGGTGGTTTCTGCACCACAAGTTCACCGAGTTCGGCAATTTGCATTCCTGCGGTTGCCATCTCATTCGCATAGGCTTCAATCTCACGTCCCACCAACGTTTTCCATGTATCCCGCAATTGTCGCATCATAATCGTATTCTCCATAGGAATGGACTGGTTCACAACGGATCCATCCATCACAGCCACTATACGGAAATTGGGCTCTGTGCTTCAAGGGGATGGCGCTTCTTGAGCAAACCTTTCGGTTGGTGTATCCTTTTCCACAGACCGATTCGGTGAGGAGTTCCCTTCATGGACGACGGAAATACGAATTACGCCACACATCTCGATTCCTATCTCAACAGCTTCGACCGCTATGGACAATCGAATTTCATGAGCTTCAGACCAATTCCTTCGATGACCGAGATTGAACGTATCGTTGAGGATTTCATGGAATTGCTGTTTCCCGGCAGAAGCGGCAGGAGGGTGCTCTCCGACGATTGCATCAGGGAAATCGTGGCGAACCTACTCAATCGAATCGGAGAAAATCTCGAGAAGCAGATCTATCTCGCATGGTATCATGAGAATACCCTCAATCTTCCCGACAATGTCTTTGATCCCTACCATGAATTGGCGACCCATGCGGTGGACAGATTGTTCGCAGCCCTGCCCTCGCTCAGAACCATGATGAAGGAAGATGCGAAAAGTGCCTTTGATGGCGATCCGGCGGCAACTTCGATACAGGAGACACTCATCAGCTATCCTGGTATAAGGGCCCTCACCATCCATCGCATTGCCCACTTCCTCTACGTTGAGAAGGTACCTTTGGTACCCAGGATGCTCAGCGAGACCGTCCACAAGCAGACCGGCATCGATATCCATCCCGGAGCCACGATAGGCCGCTGCCTGTTCATCGACCATGGAACAGGAGTGGTGATTGGAGAGACTTCGGTGATAGGCAACCAAGTGAAGATTTACCAAGGGGTTACCCTCGGTGCCTTGAGCTTTCCCAAGGATGCCTGCGGAAGCCTTATCCGGGGAGCAAAGCGACATCCCACCTTGAAGGATCGGGTAACCGTCTACGCCAATGCCACCTTGTTGGGGGACATCACCATAGGGGAGAATACCATCGTGGGTTCGAACACATGGATACGGCATGATGTTCCCGCCAACACGTTGGTGCAGAATGAAGAACCGAGGAACATCATGCGACAAATCACCCCTCGACCCGGACAAGCCGATTGCGAGGGGAACAGTGGAAACAATTGAGCGGTCTCAACGATCCTGGATTGATGAGATGTACTCCGATGGAGTCATCCCGGCATATCTTTTGAAGACCTTGCTGAAATAGTTGCTGTCGTTGAAGCCCAGGAGTTCCGAAATCTCCTTGATGGAAGTTTTTCCATCCTCGAAGTAGAGCTTGGCCAATCCGATCCTTTGCTTGCTCACATAGGCTGGAATCGACATCCCGGTCTCTTTCTTGAACTTCCTTGAGATGTGCGAGATATGGGTGTTGTGCATCTTTCCCAACTGTTCGATCCGCACATCCTCGGTCAAGTGGACCGTGAGATAGGTCACGATCTTCTTGATCATGGGGCTGTAGCTGTTGACCGAGAACTCCAGTACTGCATTCGCGTAATCGATCGCTATCTGGGAATACAATACATCGTGCAGGTACGTGACCGATACTGCATTTTCGATCATGAGCGCATACTTGTTAGCCAAACTGTGGAGGTACAGCGGTTGCACTCCTCCCTGTCTGGCCGAGAATCGGCACAACGCATTCAAGGAAATCAATTCATTCTTGCAGCAACGCAACGCTTCGGTCGCACTGTCCTTCCCACAACATACCTGATCGCCGAATAATTTTCGACGCATATCGAGCAGGTCCTCCACTTTGTAGGGATTGCCCCACTTCACGGCATGCAACAATTCCTGTTCCAATTCATACCGGCGTTCTATCTGTACCATGTTCAAGGAATCGGGCATGAATCCATTCGCTCTCTCTTCCTGATCGGCATCCTTCTTTTCTTCCATAATTATCACCTTGTGTAAAAGAATAGCTATCTTTGCAGTGAAAAGCAAGGAAATTATGGGGTAGCACCCTTCTGTACAGTAAAAAAAATTGCTATCATCAAGGTATCACCGTTCAGGAGGATTGCAATGAACAAAGGCATGGAAGGAAAAATAGTCGTTATCACTGGAGCAGGTGGAGTACTCTGCCGTGAGTTCGCCCGCCATATCGCAGCACTTGGAGCCAAAGTGGCACTACTGAACAGAACCTTTTCCAAAGTGGAAAAAATTGCCGAAGAAATCACCGCGGCCGGCCATATCGCCAAACCCTACCAAGTCGATGTGCTCGATAAAAAAATGCTCGCGGATGTCCATAAACAGGTGAAAAAGGATCTTGGGCCATGCGATGTGTTGATCAATGGAGCAGGCGGCAACATGAACGATGCGAATACGGCGATTGAATACCATGAGATGGAAGGGAACGAAGAAATGCGCTCATTCTTCGATCTGAAGGAAGAGGCTATCCAAGGGGTATTCAACCTCAACTATATCGGTACCTTCCTTCCCACCCAGGAATTCGTCACCGACATGGTTGGCAGGGAGGGCTGTTGTGTGCTCAACGTCTCCTCGATGTCGTCCTACCATCCCCTTACGAAGGTGATGGGTTACTCGGCGGCGAAAGCTGCGGTCAACAATCTTACAGAATGGTTGGCGGTCCACTTTTCCCATGTGGGTATCCGGGTGAATGCGCTTGCCCCGGGATTCTTCGCCACAGACCAGAACCGCAGCCTGCTCTTCGATGAAGAGGGCAACCCCACCGCGAGGTCGAAGAAGATCATCGACAACACACCGATGGGTCGCTTCGGAGTACCCGAGGATTTGCTTGGAACGGTGGAATATCTGATCGACAGCACGGCCTCCGGTTTCGTGACCGGTGTGGTCATACCCGTGGATGGAGGATTCAACGCCTACTCCGGCGTATGATCCGATTGGTGGATACCGACAGGAACCGGTGAAGCGCCAGATCTCTCCAACCGTACAAGGATCCGTTCGCCCCGACGTACGGTTGGGGGAACACCGGCGACCTTGATCCTCAAATAATTTTCCGTAAGTCCAGTCCACATCCCGTCATGCAGTTCCTCCAGGATCATTTCGAAGGTGTGCCCGATCTGTCGTTCCATATACCTTCGGTGATGGACCGCAGACAATCTTCGCAAACGGGTGGCCCTTTCATCCCTCACATATTCGGGAACTTTATCCTTTGCATCGAAGAGCGCGGTCTGTGGTCGGGGAGAAAAGGGAAACACATGCAATTGGCTCACATCCATCTCCTTGAGGAAATCCACGGTCTTCTCGAACTCCGCATCATCCTCACCCGGCAACCCGGTGATGATGTCGGCTGCGATGAAGGGATCGGACTTCACCCTTCTCAGGTGCTCCACGGCATCCTTGAGACGATCCACAGGATAATGGCGATCGACCCTATCGAGCACCTTTTGGGATGCCGATTGGATCGGAATATGAAAATGGGGTTGTATCCTGGGGTCGGCGAACACCGCGACCAACTCTTCGTTAAGCTTGTCCGGTTCCAAGGAACTGAGGCGAATCCTCATGCCCGAACCAAGATGATCCAAAAGAGCCGCAAGCAGCGCCTTCAGATCGGCATCCCCACTTCTGTAGGCGCTTATGTTCACTCCGGTGAGTACGATCTCCCCATACCCGTCCCTCTCAAGGGCCTTGGCACGGGTGAGCACCTCATCCATGGCCAGGCTCATCGCCTTTCCCCTTGCGATTGCGACCCGACAATAGGCACAGGTGTTGTCGCATCCGTCCTGTATCTTGAGGAACGCCCTACTATGGAATGAGAATGTGGCCGCATCATAATCGAACGGCGAACCGACATGGTCATCCCCAGACGAAGGAATATGGTCGACATAGTGTCGTACCGCATCGTACAAGTCGATATCGGCCAATGTGGTGTGGGCGAGCACGTTGGGCAAATTGAGTAGCGAAGGTTTGTCGTCGAGCGACACGACCACCACCCTCGGAGACAACTCTTCCAGCAACTGTCGCTCCATCTGGGCATAGCAGCCTGTGACCAACACCACCGGGTGTTGCGGTTCGTTGGCATATTTGCGTATCATGCGACGGGCCTTTTGTTCGGCCTTGCCCGTTACCGTGCAGGTGTTCACGATGCACAGATCGGCGACGCAATCGGGTTTCACCACCTCGAATCCTTCCCGTGAGAACGCATCGGCGATGGCCTCGCTTTCGCACTGGTTCAACTTACAGCCCAAAGTGAATAGCAAAACTCTCATGTACGGGGCAACTCCGAATAATCTGTATCATGTTCATCAAGCACGTGCAATACGGCATCCAGCGCATCATTCAAGCGGACCCTCATATCATGGGCATAGGGATTGTACCTTTGCAGGTCATAGAAGAGCTGGATCGGATCATTGCACGTCTGTTCCACAATCGACATAAGGTTCCTGTAGCCCAACGTGGCCAGTTCGGTCGGAGCCAGATGCAATTCGTCGAGCACCCTTCCCACAAAGTGGGTCACTCCCTGGGAATAGGCAGCCTCACGATCATGTTGGTGACAATCCATATCCAGTACCTTCAATCCCATCTCGCGAAATACCCGTCTCCATTGTGTTTCCTGCTCCCCGCTACAGCGGACAGCCGAATACACAAGGGGAAGATTCTGCACACCATGCTTGCCCGAATCGGGACCGAACATGGGGTGTGTGGCCAATATCTGCACATCGGGGGGCAGTAGATTCAACATCACCTGCACCGGGTAGACCTTCACCGAACAGGTGTCCATGACCACCGTACCGGGTTTCAACAGTGGCACTATGGAGGAGAGGACATCCTTGAACGAGGAAATGGAGACACAAAGCACAATCGTATCGCAGAGGAACAACTCCTCCTTCGAGACGATCGAGACTCCCTCGATCCCATGGTTGAGGGGAGTTCTGTTGTATCCCTTCACCGTCACCTGTTTGGCAAGCTCGGTGGCCCAGAATTTTCCGAACCGACCCAACCCGTATACTCCGACTTCCATGGACGCATCCTACCACATAGTGGCGTGGCCATACAATCTCAACGATTGTCACACCATGGGTATTCAATCGTTGTGGAGGTTGTGGTATCCTAAGGAAGAAACCCATATACCAAATCAGGAGTCAATCATGACATTTGCAAAAGACATGAAAGCCAAAGCCGAACGGTTGCAGAAGCGACTCGTATTGCCCGAAGGAACCGAACCGAGAACCGTGGCTGCGGCGCGTAGGATCGTTGATGAAAAATTGGCCTCGTCGGTCACTTTGATCGGAGAGCCGAGTCAGGTGAAGAAGACCGCGATCTCGGCGGGAGTCTCACTGGAAGGAATCACCGTCATCGACCCGGTGGCGTCCGGAATGAGGAAGCAGTATGCAACCGAGTATTTCCAACTCAGGAAGCACAAGGGAATGAGCGAGGATGAAGCCTACGATCTGATCGCCAACGAATTGCGGTATGGAGCGATGATGGTCCGCTTGGGAGATGCCGATGCCATGGTGGCAGGAGCTGAAAACACCACAGGCAATGTCCTTCTTGCCTCTTTCCAGATCATCAAGACAAAACCGGGTATCAAGAGTGCCTCGAGTTGTTTCGTGATGGCCACCGACAAGACCGGTTTGGGCGCGAACGGATCCTTCATCTTCAGCGATTGCGCCACCATTCCCGAGCCTACCGCAGAACAGTTGGCCGAAATTGCCGAAGCTTCGGCCGAGTCCTGCAAAACCTATTTGGGTGTGGAACCCATCGTGGCACTGCTCTCCTATTCCACCAAAGGCTCGGCGAAGGGACCTCTGGTGGACAAGGTCACCAGTGCGTTGGAACTGTTGAAGGCCAAACGACCCGACATCCTCGCCGATGGAGAACTCCAACTCGACGCGGCGATCATCGAATCGGTGGGAAGCAGCAAGGCTCCCGGCTCTCCCGTTGCGGGAAAGGCCAATGTATTGATCTTCCCCGACCTCCAGGCGGGAAACATCGGCTACAAGCTCGTACAACGTCTTGCAGGTGCACAAGCCTATGGACCGATTTTGCAGGGATTCGCCAAACCTGTGAGCGACCTCTCACGCGGATGCAGCATCGAGGACATCGTGGTCACCAGTGCGATCACCCTTGCCCAAGCCGGGAACTGAACCTACATTTGCATGCAAGGACATCCTTACCGGATGTCCTTGCATAAACCACGATACTCATCTACAGTCCAAGTCAATGAACAGTACGCACCACAATCCTATCGTGGTGCGCATCTTTCAATATCACAGCGGAAGGTACGGTAGATGGGTTCCCGTTCACACATTTCATTGATCGATTCCCAACGTTCTCCTGCAAGAACGATTTGGATGCTTGCCTGGCCCGTCATACTCGACCAAAGTTTCCAAACGATGGTCCAATACGTAGACTCGGCCATGGTCGGTTCGCTCGGAGCGGTAGCCACGGCTGCAGTTGCCGCCAATAGTTCGACCATTTGGCTGGTGAACGGGATGATGTATGCCTTCGGGGCGGCATTCGCCGTACTCGCAGCCCGACAAATCGGTGCCGGACAGAAGGAGGAGGTCCACCATACGGTTCGTCAGTCCCTGCTGGCAGTCCTGGGGTTCGCCGTCGTCGTCACCTCCGTGATGCGCAGCATCGCCTACGAACTCCCCATCTGGATAGGAGTAGAGGATCGGGTCGCTCCCCTTGCTGGGACCTATATGGGAATCATCTCGCTCGCCTACCCGTTCATGATCCTCTTCATGTTCATGGCCAATTTGATCCGAAGCAGCGGTGACACCAGAACCCCCTTGATCAGCAATATCGTCACCAACATCACGAATGTGGTCGGAAACTTCCTGTTGATCTTCCCCACCCGGAATATTGATGTGTTCGGAACTTCCTTTACCATGCCTGGTGCCGGTCTTGGTGTGATGGGAGCTGCGATCGCGACCGCCGGGGCAACCATGATGAGCGCATTGATCCTGTTTGGAGTATTGGTGTTCAAAGAATCTCCTCTCAAGACGAAATTCCGTGGTGTTTCCTGGAAAGTCGACTGGAAGGTCATGCGACAGGTATTCAGGTTGGGGACCCCTCTCGCACTTGAACGGGCCACACTTTCGATCGGTCAGATCGTACTGACCATTCTGGTTACCCGTATCGGTACTGTTTCACTCGCTGCGCACCATCTTGCGATTACAGCCGAATCGATCACCTATATGCCGGTAAGCGGATTTTCCATGGCTGCCACCACTTCGGTCGCACAATCGCTGGGAGCGAGAAAAAAGGAAATGGCGATCGACTATGCACAACGGTGCCTCCGTTGGGGAATCATGCTCATGAGTGGTACCGGTGTCCTCATGTTCATATTTTCGAGGCAATTGATGGGCTTCTTCACACCCGACATGGCTGTCATTGCCCTCGGATCGAAGGTATTGCGGATTGAAGCCTTTGCCCAACCCTTCTTCGCGATGAGTATTGTGATAGGCGGAATATTGCGAGGTGGTGGCGATACGAAATGGCCTTTCATCAACTCTTTGATCGGCATGTGGCTGGTCAGACTGGTGCCCGCTTCCATCCTTATCCTCGGTTTCGGGATCGGGCTCGAAGCGGCATGGGGATGCATGGTCGCCGACTTGGTGGTACGGGGACTGCTCAATTACCGCAGGTACAGGATGGGAACCTATTTGGATGCATGGAGGGATTGATGTCCCTGCAGCATCTCTGCCAATCTGGCGAGCGAGGGGATGTCAAGATTCTCAGCCCGCTCGTGTTCTACGATATTCGCATCGGAAAGTGCATCCAACACCGCTTCCTTGCCTACGATCGCGCCTATCTTTCCCCGCAACAGATTGTTCCTTACTGTTTTCCGTCTTTGGGTGAACAGGTCGGACGTCATCTGTAGAAACACCTGCCTCTGTTCCACTGGGATAAGGGGCTTTACCCGCTTCTCCAATCCCACCACCACCGAATCGACGTTCGGTGGGGGGAAGAACGAACCAGGTTTTATGGTGAAGGCGACTGAAACCTCATAATCAATTTGTGCGAGTATGGAGAGGGTGGACCACTGTTTTGAACCGGCGTTGGCTTCCAAGCGTTCTCCAACCTCCTTCTGCAAAGTATAGACCATGCGCCGTGGAAGACATTGTTGTTCCAGAAAGCGCCCTATGCAGATCGATCCCACATTGTAGGGAAGATTCCCGCAGATCACCTGGGGTGCCCCCTCGTTCGCATAGACGGGAACCCAAGTCTTCAGCACATCCCCCTCCACCAGATTGAAGGAATTTTCACCAACGAAGGCTTCGTTGCGTAGTATGGAGCAGAACCCATGGTCGATTTCGAATGCGGTGAGGTGTACCCCTTCGGAGAGGATGAGGGTGGTCAATGCACCGATGCCGGGACCGATTTCCCATACCGATTCGGATCCTTCCAGATGCATCTCATCGACGATCCTTCGTCGAGTCGATGCGGACAACAGGAAGTTCTGTCCGAACTTTTTCGACATCGCATAGCCGTGACGCTCGAGCAGAGCGATGATCGCATTGACCGAATCGTAGGGAAAATCCCATATCATGTCTTTTGAAACTCCTTTTCCGTTCGATTCGCCCAGCATACTTGAGAATTCCGAGTACAGTCAACAACACCACTACGAGAGTCATACAGGCGCTACCAGTGTTGGCGTTCGGATGGGAAAGGGTCCATTCGCTTCCCCACTCCACCAATCGTTCGAACCATCCTGAGCAGAACTTCATCAAATATGCCACCGGGTACCAAGGACAGACCAACCATACAAGCGCACAAAGAAGTATGGCAAGTGCGACCGGTGCGAGTATCGGACCAATGCACATCCCTACGGGGTACCATGATCCGAAGGTCGCGAAAGTGAACGGAGCGGTGGCCAATGATGCCCCCAATGATACGGAAATCACCAGCGCGATGGATTTCGGCATGATGAGCGAAAATAGCGAGGCGATCGTTGGAGCGAAAAAAAAGATGCCAGACAAGGCCATATAGGAGAGTATGGAACCGGTTGAGAACAGTGTATGGCCAAACAACCATGTATGGGCCATCATTACATACGCCATACAGTGGCGTAGTGGAATCCTCGTACACAATGGTCCGAGTATCGTCATCAACAGGGCACGCAACAGGGAGGGTCTGTTGCCCACCACCGCCACGTAGATGATTGCCACAGGTAGTGTGATCCATGGGATGCGATGCGTTCGTAACAGAGGCCCCAACAGGATCGCAAGCAAGGCTATGACGGCATGCAGATGCATTCCCGAGAGGGCCAGCACATGGGCGCATCCACTGAGTGTGGTGTGCTCCCGTATTTCCGAGTCGGGTCCGCTTCTTCCGATGAGCAATGCACCGCAGATGCTTGACTGCTCCGGGGGCAGCTGATCGAGACGTGAGGTCACCCAATCCAATATGGTTTTCCTCAATTGTTGGTATGCGTTTCGCATTCCACCCTTCTTTCCTGCGATTGCGAGGGAATCGGCAAGGAACAGCATTCGGCCATCAAATTCCTTCAAAGAACCAAACACTCGTATCGTTTCTCCGAATAGGACGGTTACATCCGAATCCACGACCACAAGGAGCACCCCTTTGGCCTGGCCCAGATCACCATGGCGATTTTCCGCATATGAGATCGACAGCTCGACCACGAGATTGCCCTTATCGCTCCTGCTTGAATCGAAGCGGGCCTCACCTTCCAACAAGGTGATGTCGTGAGGTGGAAACGGGAAATGAACCGACACGTTTTCGTTGAGACGAATGATGCGTAGCCACGTGAGTATGAAGATGATGAGCAGCATCAGCAATCGGGCGGTGAACAAGAAATCGGTGGAGGTGGAGAGTACGATCGCAAGTGAACAGAGGAGCATCCCGATGATCATTACGATCAGGGGGAGCCCATATACCTGTTGCGGAAAGAACGCTCCCCCAATCAGAATGCCATATGATATGCAGAGGGGAAGATGTAGGAATATTCGGTGAAGCGGGACCACATATCCATTACCCGTTTATCATCGATTCCGCTTCGATATCATCACCATGAATGCGAGCAGAGGGAGATCGAGTTCCTGTCGCATCGCGAGTTTGACCAATCGCGCGCCCAGCACATCGGCTTCCTTGCCAACTTGATTCTCCTCCAACACCCTCAGATGCATGGTATACAATTTCTTGCTTTGCAAACGCATGTGTTGCATAAGGAGTTCGGTCAGCATATGCTCGAGCTCCACAGGCAATTCCTCCTGTGGAGAAAATTGCGGCAATTGCCGATCATCGACATTCGCCAATCTATCGGCAAGTTCAAGTGTATCGAAATGGGCACAGGTGTCGATGTATTCCTCATAATACGCAATACTTTCTTCAATGGCGAAATCGCAACGTGAGGCATTCTGTTTCAGTTCCAGCCTCCGCTTCATCGCCATCTCTCCCTTCTTGTCCCTTTTGGAAAGAAAAATCGCCGTACCAATCGCAGCTCCCGAAGCAAGAACGAGTTCGTCCACCATTGGTATGGGATCGCGTATTGCAAGTGAGAAAAAGAAATAGATAAGAAGGAACATCGCAGCCGACAACAGCAGTCTGGGAAGGTATCGTGCATCCTGAATCCACCTGTCCACTCCCCTGTCAATCTGTGAATAGAGGGTGAACAACGCATCGTCCTTCTCATGGGCGGTGAGGCCTGTGGAGGCATGCCATTTGATCTCTTCATCCTCATCCCAAGCAACGGCGGTTTTGGGATCGACGAATGGGGTGAGATACAGGGGATTTCCCTTTCCCGGTCGAATGATGAAACAAGCTTTCATGACTGATCCTACAATTCCGACTTGATACGTGCGATCCTGTCCTGGAGCGTATCCTGAAACGATCGCCTATCATTCGGTGACGCGTGGAAGAAGAGGTAGTATTTGATCTTTGGCTCTGTACCCGAAGGGCGGACCACCATCTTCTCTCCACTTTCGAAATACAGTATCACCACATCCGATTTCGGAAGCCCCATGCTTGTATCGTCAAGCAGATCGACTGCGGCACCGATGGTGTATCCGGCAAAGGAATCGGAGGGCTTCAAGGCTCTGAATCTCGCCATGATATCGGCCATCTTTTGTTTTCCCGAAATCCCTTCGTAGGTGAACGAAAGTACCTTTTCGGTATAATAACCGAACTCATCGTACAATTGATCCAATCTCTGCTGCAAGGAGATCCCATGCGACGCATGGTAAGCCATCATTTCCACTGCCAACACCGCACTCGAGACTGCATCCTTGTCCCTCACATGGGGTACCGAGAGATACCCGAAACTCTCTTCGCAACCGAAGAGGAAGAACCGTTTCGAGGACGTTTCCATTTCTGCGATCTTTTCCGCGATATACTTGAAACCGGTGAGCACATCGACACATTCGGCTCCTTGGCGGTGGGCGATCTCCTTCACCAGATCGGTGGTTACTATCGATTTCACCACCAGGGGTTGTTTCCCAAACTCACCCTTCTCCTTCCATGTGGTGATCAGATAATCGCACAGCAACACCGCGATCTGGTTCCCCGTGAGCAGCTTGTAACTCTCCTTGCTACTGTCGGTGGGTATGGCGATTCCCAGTCTGTCGGCATCGGGATCGGTACCCAACACGATATCGGCCTTGGTCGAGACACCCAATTCGATCGCCAGCCGCATCGCTTGCGGGTCCTCGGGATTCGGCATCGATACGGTGGGGAAATCTCCATCCGGTTGTTCCTGCTGCTGCACGACTTCACAATGGACTCCCAACTTGGCGAGCATGGTCCGTACAGGGGTGTTGCCCGCACCGTGCAGTGGAGTATAGGCAACCTTAACTTTGCTGGAAACGAGCAATTCCGTGTGGGAGAGGCTATCGGCCACCATGGCATAGTATGCGTCATCGACCGAGGCAGGAACGGATGTGAGCAATCCGCTGTTCTTGGCCTCGTTCATGCTCATGGTGCGAATCGCACCGGGGTCGACGCTTGCCACACGTTCTGCGATTCCCACATCATGTGGAGGGGTCACCTGACCACCATCGGACCAATAGACTTTATAGCCGTTGTATTTCGCAGGATTGTGGCTCGCGGTGATCACGATTCCTGCGGTGGCTTTCAGATGCCGCAATGCGAACGAGAGCATGGGTACCGGATGCAATTCGGAGAACAGATGGACCTTCACCCCATTCGCACAAAGGGTGAGGGCCGCCTCTTTCGCAAACAAGGGGGAGAAGTTGCGCGAATCATACGCGATCACCACCGAGGAATCGGCCACTTGCCCCACAAGATAATCGGCCAATCCTTGGGTGACTTTGCGTACCATGAAGGGATTGATCCTATTGGTACCTCCACCGATCACTCCCCGCATGCCTGCGGTTCCAAACGCCAATGCGGTGTAGAAGCGATCATGCAATTCATCATCCGCATGTTCATCGAGGGCATCTACGACCTCTTTCTTGAATTGGGCCTCCATTTCAGCCTTGATGTAATCCTCGGCCTTCCTGTAGATCAATGCCCGTTCCTGTTCAGTCAATGCCATGAACCTACCTCCATTTCCAGTTCCTGTGGATAATCGTAGAGAGGTTGGCAACCGGAGGATAGGAGCGACTTCTTGTTCCTGAAGCCCCAAGTCACCACCGCAGGCCTCATGTTGGCCGCCAGCGCAGTCCGGTGGTCGACTTCACTATCCCCCACCAACATCACTTCTCTGGCCCTGCAATTCGCCTTCTCGACGAACTGAAGTGCCGAGGAGGGATCGGGTTTCAGCGGTATTCCGTCCAGTGCCCCTTGTACATGGATGAAAGGAATATCTCCAAGAAGTGCATGGACGATGCGTTGCACCAACGAGTCCTCCTTGTTCGATAGTACTCCGAGCGGCAATCCGTCTGCAACAGATTTTTCCAACAACCTCCGGATTCCAGGATACACAATGGCCCTGTCATAGGGGTGTTCACGGTAGGTGTGCATGAGGATATCGAGATACGAATCTTCAAATGGTACATTCGCAGTCCCGAGAGCGAGTGAGAGTGCATTCCGCAATCCCCTTCCCACATACGCTTTGCATGTCTCCTTGTCGATCGGGGGAGCTCCCACATGGGAGAGCACAGAATTCACCGCGAAGGCGATATCGCCGATGGTATCGACCAAGGTTCCATCCAAATCAAACAAGATGGCTTTGCATTGAACTTCAGACATGCACGACAGTATACCTATGTTTACACATTTCGTCACCGGGTATATAATCGCCGCCATGTACTCATCCACCATCCTCGCTTGCTATATCGGGAATCTTGTCGGTGCGCTGGTCACCAACCTCTCACCACTTCTTTTCGTCACATTGATGGGGAGTTTTTCCCTCTCTTTCGAGCAAGTGGGACGTCTGGTGTTGATCAATTTCCTCACCCAGATCATTGCCGACCTTGCCTTCAGCCGTCCGGTCGACAAGCATGGGGTAAGACCGTTCATTACCTCGGGACATCTGTTGGTCGTCATAGGGTTCATACTGTTCGCCTTCGCACCACGTCTGTTTCCTTCGTACCCCTATGTTGGATTGATGGTTGCGACGGTGGTGTTCTCTTGCGGTGGTGGTTTGTTGGAACTGTTGCTCAGTGCGATTGTCCAGGCGATTCCCGGTGATGCCAAGGCCTCCGCCATGAGTCTTCTCCACTCCTTCTATGCATGGGGTTTCATCGCCGTGGTGGTGCTCTCGTCAGCGATGTTGGCCCTCTTCGGGAGCGAACGGTGGCATCTGTTGTTCCTCATCTGGTCGGTGGTCCCTCTTCTCAATTTCTTCAACTTCCTCAAAGTGCCCCTTGCTCCCCAAGTACCCGATGAACATCGTACATCCACGAAAGTGTTGGCTTCATCACCCTTCTTCCTATTCGTGGTGGTGGGTATTGCTCTCGGAGGGGCTGCCGAGGTTTCGATGTCGCAGTGGACAAGTGCGTTTGTGGAAACCACATTGGGTCTTTCAAAACGTGTGGGGGATTTGCTTGGTCTCTGCCTCTTCGCCGCGTTCTTGGGAACCGGTCGCCTATTGTATGGGATGTATGGAAAACGAGTCGATGTATGGCATGTGATGGTATGGGGTTCGTTGCTCGCCTCGCTGTGCTATCTGGTGGCTGCCCTTTCCCCATGGCCGATCGTTTCATTGATCTCTTGCGCTTTGTGTGGTCTCGGAGTTTCCTTGCTCTGGCCGGGTTCGGTTACGAACGCAGCCCATAGGTTTCCGCTGGCGGGAGCATCGATGTTCGCCATACTCGCCGCGGGAGGCGATACAGGAGCCGCCGTGGGACCTTGGCTGCTGGGAGTCATCGCCGACTTGGTTCCGGCGACTTCCCCACTGCCTCCATTGAAGGTGGGAATGCTGGTGGGGACCATCTTTCCTGTGACCATGATCGCGGTTCTGGGCATGTTGAGGATGATGGAGAAGCGACGTGCTCAGGATGCGATCGGATTGGGTGTGGGAAGCAGTGGATCGGAACCACCATTGTCGTCGTCATCCGATCCGTTCTCAAGATAAGCGGCGAGGAATCGCAATCTGTTCATCTGCTCCATCACCGCTTCCCCGAGTGGTTTTGTGCCACCTCCGTCATCGATCGCGGAAAACTCGACCGAATAACGCTGCATGGTGGGGACCGGCTGGGAAATATCGTACGCCGATAGGGAACGGGCTTTGGGATCTTCGTTGTATTTGCATTTCCTGAAGACGGGTAGTCCCCGCTTGTCTTCGGAAGGACAGGCGCCGAAGAGACGACAGATTAACCCTCTCACCGGATACACGGTGCAATGGTGACCGGAATCGGGATCATACAATGGACATGCCGTCCCCCCACTTTCATGGAGTTTCTCCACAAGCAGGGGAATGCGTGTTTCGAAGAGAAGATACCCTGCGATGAGGGATGCTTCCACACTCGTCAGATCAGGTATGAAATGCTCGCAACAAGTTCCGCATCCTTTTGGACAGTGGATGTCGTAGGCTTGGCAAAACGCACCGGTCTCCTCCTCCATCAAATGATAGAGGTCGATCAATCTTCTCCATTGGTCGGCAATGGAAGAACCGTCGAAGAGTCCACACAAATTGTCGGGATCGTACATTCCAGCGCTCCTCTCCTTTGAGGACAGCAGCACTGTAGCGGAAAGGCGATGCCGAGTCAATCCTCCCTAACCAAGCCTTTTCTTCGGTTGATCCTACGCCTCCGTTCCCTTCTCTTGCGTTCACCTTCCATCCTCCGGTCCATCATTCTCCTTGATCTTCGGTCACTGAGGATGAACGCGCTGAGGAATCCAGCGAAAAGGCTGATCCCTATGATCCAGAACATGATGAAGGGATTGTCGGCGAACGGCAAACGGACATTCATCCCGTAGTACCCCACCAGGAATGTAGGGAACATGAAGGCGATGGAAATCACGGTCAATCGGCGCATGATGATGCTCAGATTGTTGGATATGACCGACGCGAAGGCATCCATTGTGCCGGTGAGGATGGATGAATAGATGTTGGCCATTTCGATGGCCTGCTTGTTGTCGATGATGATGTCCTCGAGAAATTCCCTCTCCTCTTCCGTGTTCAATTTGAAGTAGACCGATTTCTGCAATTTCTCCAAGAGTATCTCGTTCGTAGTGAGGCTGGTGGTGAAGTAGACGAGCGATTTCTGGATGGAGAGCAATTGTATCAACTCGTCGTTGCGGACGGACCGATGCAATTCCTCTTCGATCAGGCCTTTTTGTCGGTTCAGATATTTGAGCAATCTGATGAATACCATTGCCGCACGCCCCATGAGGCTGATCACGAAGCCCTCTTGGGTCTGCACGGGATACTGTCGGAAGCGATTTCTGGCGAAATCCTCAAGGATGACGCTGTCGCTTTGACAGATGGTGATGATCTGGTCTCCCTTCATCACAATCCCCAACGGCACACAGTATTGGTTGATTCCATGGCTGTCGTCGGCGAATGCGGGAAGACGGACGATGAGGGCGACGTAATCGTCCTCCTTTTCGATTCTGGCCTGCTCATCCAAGTCCATGATATCGGCAAGAAGCTCGGGATTGATTGCATAATCCTCTTGCAATTCGTCGATATCGTCACGGGTGATCTCTCGGGCATCCACCCATGTGTAACCTGGTGCGAGCTGACTGTCACCTGGAATACGGCTTGCGATGTTGTTTCTGATGGTTATCATGGTTCCTCCTGGGAGCTCCTCGGGAACCATCGACGGTACGGCTCGGTGGTCTAGGTCAAATCGGTTCGGGAGGAGCGCTTATCGGGTTGCTTTGATGGGCGATAGCGTAAACTCCCGCCATCGTCTGTAGTAGACATAGCTTCCTCCTTGTTGGTCGAAAGGATACATCGTCGCATGACGATGTTTCGATCAACCGAATCATACCATATCCATTCCACGTGATAAAGGGTTCTTGGCAAGATTTGGCCCCATCTTGCCGTCATTCGTTCAAGATGGTACAAATTACCCAATGGGAGGAGTACTGCAATGACTAGGGATGAAGCGATCGTTTTGTACAAGCGATACAACTCTTCGGAAAATCTCTTTCGCCATGCGTTGGCAGTGGAGGCGGTGATGCGCCGCTTCGCAATCGAATTGGGACACGATCCCGAGTATTGGGGAATCGTAGGCATCCTGCACGACATCGATTATGAGCAATTCCCCGAGGAACACTGCAAGAGGGCTCCGGTATTGCTCTCGGAAGCAGGTGTTTCGGATGACATCATCCATGCGGTGGTGAGCCACGGATGGACCATTTGCAGTGATGTGGAGCCGGTGCATGAAATGGAGAAGGTACTGTTCACCATCGACGAATTGACCGGTTTGGTGACCGCCACAGCCCTCATGCGACCATCGAAAAGTCTTTTGGACCTTGAGGTCAAATCGGTGAAGAAAAAATGGAAGACCAAAGGATTCAGTGCCGGTGTGGACAGGGACCTGATCGCAAAAGGTGCCGCCATGGTGGGTATGGAACTCGACAAGGTCATTCTGCTCACCATTGAGGGAATGCGGAACATCGCATCCGATCTCGATCTCGCAGGTTGATCATGTCTCCATGAGTTCCATCCTCATGATGCCCTTCTTGTTGAGGATGAGACGATAGTGATGGATATTGTCGATGGCCTTGTTCTTTCCGGCCTCGGTGATCACAAGGTGGAGATGATAGACCCTTTCGCTGCTCTGTTGCTCGAGATCACCTTCCGTGGAGGAGACGAAGACGACATCGCTCGGATCATCCATCTCCTTGAGCCAATCGTCTATCCTGATTCTGGTGATGACAGTGATGGCATTGATCCATGGACCGATGGTTCGATCCTTTTCCGTCTTGTAGACCTTCACATAGCGGGTAAAATGGACCACATCCTCTTCGGGAAGCATGTCTTGGAACGGATTGCCTCCCTCTTCACGCGTCTTTCTGATGAATTGGGGAATTTGGGAGGCCTTCACCAACCTCATCACCACCTTCATCCTGCTTAGACGTTTGCCCGTTCGCGGGCCCACGAAAGAGAATATCTGGTCTGCGAGCAGTCGTGGCACAACACGAGAGAAGAACGCCCTGAGGCCTTCCTTTATCCTATCCTTGAACACATAGGCAAGGATCACCAGAAGTGCCCACTGCATGCTGTTCTTTAAAAAGAACGTCTCGGCGAAGATGGCAGCAAGTGTGGCGAAGGTCATTGCGATCGCTGCAGCGGTACCGGCGAGTATTCCCGATACCCGCTTGGGAGCTTTCGACAACACCGGAGTGAGGTAGAGGACCGACTGGGTCCATTTCTTCAGTACTCCGGAACGATACGCAACAGCTTCGGAGGAATACCGGTTGTTCTTGCTTACCACCGATTGGTAGTCCTGCTGCCTTCGATAGCCCAATTCGGCACGCGAACGACGCAACAAAGAGAAGGCGGCATCCTGCAACTCACCGAACAACGACTCCAAGGAGAGGTACATCTCCAAACTCGCATTCTCGACCACCAGACTGATCGCCTCGTCGGCCCATTCGAAAGCGGTAACTATCCTGTTCCCCTCGGGATAATAGGCACGAATTCCCTTGAGCAGGGCCCTGAACCTCTCCATGGCATCTTCGGTCTCTTTGCACCAATCCCTCAACAGTCCACGCAATTCATCCAGTTGGCCCTCCTTGGCGAGAGCCTTGCATTCGTCGAGTATCATCTGGGATTCATGACGAAACGAATTCGACAAGGTTTGCAGTTCGTGGATGAAAATCGTATCGGCGACATCCGACCTCCCCTGGATCCTCGTCTGGGTATACTGCTCAAGCAATACGAGTGGACTGGTGAGATTCTGACGATCCAGCAATTCATCCAACGTGATCTCGGGAGAGGAATAACGGGCATGCGCCTGGAACTTGCGCAACATCGCCTCATCCGATATGAACTCGGATGAGACATGCAATTGCGAGGGGGTGAAGATATAGTAGTTCACATCCCTCTCGTATGGGGAATGTTCCGGGATGGGATAGGTGATCTTGGTCTCGAGATGCCTGCTCGAGTGGATTCGTACATCAATCATGGGAAGGTTTCATCCATAAAAGACAATCATACGTCATGGTCCACAATAAGGCAATATATGAAGCGATATATTGTGATGGAAGGAAATAAATGCCGGACCTGTTGGAAATTCGTATGAATTCCAGTTTGACAGCTACTTGGATGTACCGCATACTGAACGCAGGAGGCCTGATGGAGATGCGGATGTCCACCAAGACCGGCAGCAATGCTCACATCCTGTGAAGGATGAAGGACATCCGTGTACCGGAGAGCCTCCTTTTCTATCGACCACTTGAAGAGGAGGCTGTATGGATACGTTGTACAGGATCGAAAAATTTGAGGAAGACTTCGCGGAATGCTCTGCAAGCGATGACAGGACCGTCGATATTCCGTTCGAGGAGATCCCCGAGGACTCGGTCGTGGGAGATACGCTCAAATTCGTCGATGGGAAGTACATGAAGGTTTGAACATCAAGCCCTTGTGATGATGGCAACGATTTCCTTCAGGGCCTGTTTCGCTTCGGGTATGGGAAACAGGGGGAAATCGTGGTTCATCTTGGGATATTCGAAATAATCAATTTTCACACCATTCCTTATGCAGAGGAGTCGAAATTTCCTCGCATCGGGAAGCAGCAGTTCGTGTGTCCCGATAAATAGTGACAATCGGGGAAGTCCCCGCAGTTGTCCATTGATGGGGCTGGTTTTCCTATCGGAAGGATCAAGTGGTCCAGCCCAAGCCTTTCCCATCCTCTGAAGATGTTGCCTGTTCAACATCGGGTCCTTGTGCACCATCCGCGGAATCGCGGCGTTTCTCAGCGTGATGTCGAGCCAAGGAGAGATGAGGATCACCTCCTTCGGAAGTGCGACACTGTCCAGCGCCAACTGCTGCGAAAGAGCAAGTGCAAGCCCACCTCCCGCCGAGTCCCCCATCACCACGATATCCTTGGCATCGATACCATCGTCGATCAGTTTGCGATAGAGTGCAACAAACTTGTCGAAGGATTCGAGCACGGTATGGACTGGAGCCTTAGGATAAATCGGCACAATGATGGTTCCCTTCACTTGGTTGTTGATCCGATCGAGAAACAACCAGTGGGGGAGAATGGGATGTTCCACGTAAGCTCCTCCGTGAAGATAGAGGATGTGGGTCTTTCCCACGAATGTCCGCTCCTTCAACACCACGCAATCGAGACCTTCGATCGTACGCCTCTCCACAATCGCAAGCAGTTTCAAAGGTGTGGGCATCACGAACGGTTGTTCATTTTTCACCTCCTGGAGGGCGAGGAACCGCTCGCTGTCCTCGCGGCCATGGAACCATCCGCGCTTCAAGCGGAGTTGCAGCAACTTCTCGCTCCCCCAGGAACGGAACGACCGCTTTTCCCTTCTGGTGATGTAGAGCGACCATGCCGAAAGCAAGAGGATGATGGCAATGAACACGATATAGGCCATAGTGGTACAGTACACGTGGTATTCATCGGGTGTCAAAAGAAATCGCACAAGACACTTGCCCACTAGACCCCGGTAGCGTACCCTTGTGACATGGGAACCATCAGATTCGGTACCTGTTCATGGAAATATCCCTCATGGGACAAACTGGTGTACTCTTCACCCGCTCCTTTCGACTATTTGGCAGAGTATGCCCAGAAGTACGACATGGTTGAGGTCGACCAGTGGTTTTGGTCGCTGGGGAAAAGGAGTGCGGGTTTGCCGAATGTCGAAACGGTGGCCCAATACGACAAGGCGACCGATGAAACCTTCAGATTCACCATCAAATGTCCCAATGCCCTTACCCGCCCTTTCCATGACAGGCACGACAATCGGGAGCCTGGGCCAAATCCCTTTTTCCTCGATCCTTTGTTCACCAAGAAGTTCATCGATTCGCTCTTCCCCATTCGGGATAAGATTGGATTGCTCATGTTCCAATTCGGGTATCTGAACAAAAGGATGTTCTCCGGACAACAAGTTTTCATGGATGCGTTGGATCGATTCATCACACACATTCCACATGATGTGCCCTATGCGATCGAGTTGCGCAACCCGAAATGGCTCAATGGCCAATGGTTCACCTTCCTTCGTGAAAGATCTGTCGCTCCGGTGCTCATCCAAGGCTATTGGATGGAGGACATCTCCCGTACGATCGAGCGGTATGAACCATTGATTGGCGATACGGTGAGCATTCGCCTGCATGGGGAGGACAGGGAAGAGATCGAAGCCGAGACGGGTGGAGTATGGAACCGTTTGGTGAATCCACGTGAGCGGGAGTTGGCAACCATGGCCCAATCGATCAAGTTGCTCGCCGATAAGGGGCGTGTGGTGTATGTACAGGTGAACAACCATTATGAGGGGTCGGCACCACTCACGATCGCACGATTGCAGGCCCTTCTCTGATGTTCAGGGGAGAAGTCTTGCAGTCGGTGCAGGTCTTCTGTCGCACCAACGGAATGCCTCGGCGAATCTGCAGCCACATTGCATTCCGCGGAAACGGGCCATCACTTCCATCGTATCCAATAGATCGACGGTGGTCCCTTTCGCCAGGATATCGATTTGGCTCACATGATGTGAAAGGGCCTCTCCCTTCATCCCATACGTGGAGGAGATATCCACGAATTCGGTGGGAATGAAGGTTCCCCCTCCCACCTTATCCATGTGGTAGAGGACGAAAGGTCGCTCCAACGGAGCACTGGCGGTCTTCACATGGGCCAAAGTGGTCTGCACGAGGGAGTGGAACACCAGTTGCTCGGTTGCCCCATGGTCGGGATGGTAATCCTCGGGAGCATGGGTGATCACGACATCGGGTTGCACCGATCTGATGAGTTCGGTCATCTTCAGCCTGGTTTCCGCATCGGATGCATCCAGTCCCATATCGTCGACATCGAGGGTACAATAGGAGGCACCGATCACTTGGGCTGCTTTCGCGGCTTCGGCCATCCGAACCAACCTCAGCCGTTCCGGTTCGATCTTCCACGATCCTTGGTTTCCATTGGTGACCGAACACACCACCACCGAATCTCCCCTCTGTACGCAGCGGGCCAAGGTCCCGAAACAACACAGTTCCACATCATCTGGATGGGCCCCTATCGCCAAGATCTTCACCATGCACCTCCTTACAGCAGGTTTCAGCATACCATAGATCGGCTGAACCTGCTATGATGCAGGGTATGACAACCATCGTGATCGCACTCTTCTTCATCTCCCTCGCGGGAGCATTCCTGCAGACGAATATCGGGTTCGGCTTTCCCGTACTTGCCATGATATTCCTTCCCTCGCTGTTCCCCTTCTCCACCGCAGTGGCACTCTGTCAGGTGATCGCGATGGCAAGCACACTGTTTTTGACCATCAAGTATTTCTCCCACATAGATTGGAGAACGATGGTACCGATGTTGGCGGTATCGTTGACGATGGGCATCCTCGTGACCCTCACCAGCATAAGCTTTCCGCAAGCATATCTTCAGATCATCCTCGGCGCGGCCCTGGTGGTGATCAGTCTGTTTACAGTGAGATACAGCGAGCGCATCAAGATTCGTCCCTCCGCCACCAATGGTGCGATCGTTGGCTTCATAGCTGGAGTGGGGAATGGATTGTTCGGTATCGGAGGCCCGCAAACGGCAATCTATTTCCTTGGGGCCCAATTGGACAAGAAAGCTTATTTGGCCACCATACAATGTTATTTCCTCATATCCAACATCAGCACCATCATCATTCGTACCGGTTACGGAGCCCTCACATGGTCCGATGCTCCTTTGGTGGTGTCCGGTTGGATGGGAATAGGAGCCGGCACCCTATTGGGATTGAAGGTGTTCGAGAGGATACCCCATGCGCTGCTGAAGAGATTGGTCTATGGGTTCGTAGGGGTATCCGGTATGGTGATCATCATCGGACAATTGCTGTGATGCGGTTCAGCCATCCCATCGGGAACGCAAGGATTCCAGATCCTCGGAAAACCGCATGATCGCATTTGCCAAACGTTGGGCATCCCGTGATGATGGATCGGAAAACACTTCCTCACTGTGGGTGTGCATTCGCTCCGAGACCGCCTGCAAACCTGCGAACACAGCATCGAGTTGTTCGATCGACAGCTTCAGATCCTTCAATCCCGAGACCCAGAGCTTCTCCGCTTTCGCCACCGGCAATTCGCCTTCAAGAAGTTCGAAGCTTTCATTGGCTACAGGAGCGTAGGCGTGAATATCGAGTGTCGATCCGAGCAGTCCTGCGAAATATTGGGCCACCTGCTCCTCACCATGGACCACAAACACATGTTTCGGACGTTTTGAGAAGCTTCCGATCCATGTAAGCAAACCCTTCTGGTCGGCATGGCCGCTGATTCCCTCCAACTTTTTCACAGAGGCCCTGACATCTATGTGTTCTCCAAAGATGGTCACCTTTTCGGCTCCATCGAGAATCGAACGTCCCAACGTTCCGTTCGCTTGGTACCCACAGAAGACGATGGTGCTCTCGGCCCGCCACAGATTGTGTTTCAGATGGTGTTTGATTCTTCCTGCCTCACACATTCCGCTGCTGCTGATGATCACCGCGCTTTCATTTCTTCTGTTCAGTGCTCTAGATTCGTCTGCGGTGACGGTGGTGGTGAGGGAATCGAAGACCAAGGGGTTGTACCCCTGTCGCACCAATTCCATCGCCTCGTCATCGAAATACCCCTCGATATTCCTGGAGAAGACTTTCGTCGCCTCGATGGCCAACGGGCTATCGAGAAAGACAGGGAGATAGGTTATTTCGGGAAGGAGCTTGTGGGTGATGATGTACCGACAGAGGTAGAGCAATTCCTGTGTCCTTCCCACCGCGAATGAAGGTATGACGACATTTCCGCCCTTCTCAAAGGTATCGCGGATGATGTCGGCCAACTCCATCGCCCTTGCCTCGGTGGATTTCTTCTGGTCACTGTACTTCGGTTTTTCATGGAGCCTATCGCCATAGGTCGATTCCATGACCACGTAATCGGCTTCCACCAGATACTCCGGATCGTTGATGAGCGGCTGGTCCAAATTCCCGATGTCGCCGCTGAAGACCAGATGTCGTTCCTCTCCTTCTTCGTTCAGCCACACTTGGATGGAGGAAGAGCCGAGCAGATGGCCTGCATCGGTGAACTCGATCTCGATTCCCTGGTCTACGGTGAATCGCATTCCATAGGGATGACCGGTGAATTGGTCCATCGCCTTCTTGGCATCGTCCACTGTATAGAGTGGTTCGATTTCGGGTTTTCCGGCCCGCTTCCGTTTTCTGTTCACCCATTCGGTCTCCATCTCCTGGATATGGCCCGAGTCGGCAAGCATGATGGAACACAGGTCGGCGGTCGCCTCGGTACTGTGTATGGTTCCCCTGAAACCGTCCTTCACCAATAGGGGGATCCTTCCGGAATGGTCGATATGGGCATGGGTGAGCAACACATGGTCGATTTCATAGGCCCTGAACGGAAGTTCCAATCCATTCTTCTTCTCATCGTTTCCCTGTGGAAGACCGCAGTCCACCAACAGCCGCTTACCCGCACATTCGATCATCGTACAACTTCCGGTGACCGTTCGCGCCGCACCAAAGAATGTCAGTTTCATAGTACAAGGATACCTTGCCTCATCCGGTGTGTCCACAATGAATTCCACTAATGAAGCTTGAGTCCACCTTCAGGTTGGACTATAGTGGATATCGCAGGAGGAACAACGATGGATGCGAACAGGAATCGGGTCGCCGAACTTTCAATAGCGCGAACAATGGAACACTTGAAGAAGAACAACATGGATGCGGCATTTCTTCCCGCGGCGAAGGACGTGGTACCAATGCTCCGCTCCTTGCTCGAGGAGGGAGAATCCATTGCTTTGGGTGGATCGATGTCGCTCGCGGAAACAGGTGCGCTCGATTTGGTGTACAGTAGCGAGTATCGTTTGATCGACCGGTACGAGAAGGGATTGGATGAACCACAATTGCATGATCGTATGGTCCAAGGGTTTTCAGCCGATGTGCTGCTCACCAGTGTGAATGCCATCACCGAACATGGTGAATTGTACTGTATCGATGGCAGAAGCAATCGCGTGGCGGCGATGCTGTTCGGACCCAAGCGGGTGATCGTGATCGCAGGTTGGCAAAAGATCGTTCCCAATTTGACCGATGCGGTGAATAGGGTGAAAAGAATCGCGGCTCCGGCGAATGCCATGAGATTGGAAAAAGACACCCCGTGTGTGAAGACGGGGCATTGCGTGGCACCATATTGCGACGACCGGCATCTGATGAGCATCCCCACAGGGGCATGCGACAAGGGGATCTGCAGCAACATGGTGGTGATGGGACGTCAACCAAACAAGGGAAGGATCATCGTCCTCATTGTGGGTGAGCAGATCGGCTATTGATCAGTCCAGAAATAAACCGAGCACCTCATCCGCATTCTTCGCGGCACCCAAGAGCCGTTTGAAGGCGGGTGATGTGGTCGCCCTCGCGATCGATGCCAATACTTCTATATGGGCGCTCGCCTCATGTTCGGGTGCCACCACGAGGAAAAAGTACTGGGAACCCTTCCCATCCTGAGCATCGAAATCGATCGGCTTGGCCGAAATTCCCACCACCACGGAGACGGTCTCCACAGCGGTGGTCTTGGCATGGGGTATCGCAATTCCATCGGCAAGACCGGTGCTTCCCAACGCCTCGCGAGAGAGTACGGCGGAGAGGATCTCTTCCCGATTGTGCAATCCACGCCTATCGACCAATACGTCGACCAGCTCCTCGATCACCGCACGCTTCGTCTCCCCCTGCAATGGGATTTTCATGAGGTCCTTGTCCAAAACTTCGGCAAGTGTCATAATCGGCCTCCTAATTCATATCGGGTAGGGATTCGTACATATCCCATACCGTGTCGTTGTCCCGTACCACCAGGACGGGGCAGGGAGCGGTCCTCATCATCCGGTCGGTCTCGCTCAACAATTCGTCCCTCCGACTATGGATCTCCGAGATACCTCCCAATACCAATAGGTCGATCCTGTGTTCCTCAAGGTAGGAACGGACCTCGGTATGGACCGTACCACTGGCCTTGATGGGAATCACCGGCACACCCTTCTGTTTCCCCAAGTGTTCCACATGGTTCAGATACCGTTGGGCATCACCTTCGATATCCCTCCGGTATTCCTGCTCTTCGATATCGAGGAATATCCTGGCTTTCACCAAATCCTGCAGTGCGCGTGTATTCACCACATACATGGCGGTGAGGGTCGCCTCCAACCGTTTCGCCAAGGCGATCGCCGCCATCGCAGCGGTGACCGAATCCTCCGAACCATCGAGGTACACCAACATGTGTTTGAACGGTTGTGTCATCAATTCACCTCCGCTGTCTTCTCCCGTTGCCGGTCCATTCTCTCCTTCACCTGTTTCATCAGTATGAAGCTCTCACGTTCGGCCTCTTCGATCCGCCCTCTGGTATAGTGGAGTGTCTCCTCCAATTCGGGGATGACAATCTTCTCCAAGGCATTCACCTTGCGTATCGTCTTCTTCACTTCCCTTGCCAAGCGCATGATGGAGACCTTCAATTCGGCCAACCTTCCCATCAATCTCAACGCATCGCGATAGTAATCCAACGTATCTTCCACCGACAGTGTGGTTCCCTCCGGACTGAAATACGGTCCTCGTTCGATGAAACTCGTTTCAACCTTCGGCAAACGTACTCCCATCACCTTGCGATCGCTGAGTTCGATCGCAGAATCTATGGTCACAGCCCCGAAGAGATTGGCGACCCTCAGGCGTCCCATTTCCATGACAGTATGTTGCATCGATTCGGAGGCGAGCGCAAGTGCTTTGTCGACCCGTTTCTGATACTCCACCGCCTGGTCCACCAAGGTGAGCAGTTCCACCACAAGTATCGACCGCTTTTGATCGAGCAACTCATGCCCCAACGTGGCGAACTTCAGCTCATCGGTGAGTTTGAGCAGATTGCTGCGCGTCGGTGCCACATTCCTTGCCAAGGGTCACCTCCCGTAATATTCCGACAATTCGTCTTCGGTCACCCGTTGGAGTTCCTCTGGCGGCAATTCGGCCAAGGCCTTCCAACCCAACTCCAATGTCTGCTCAATGGATCGGTTCTCCTGGTAGCTTTGATGCACGAACTTGCGCTCGAAGAATTTTCCGAATTCGAGATACTGGTGGTCGAGTGCGGTCAACTCCTCTTCACCGATGACCGATGCGAGGTTCCTCACATCCTTCACATGGCTGTAGGAGGCGAACAACTGGTTGGCCAAATGGGGATGGTCTTTTCTCGTCATCCCCTCGCCTATTCCATCCTTCATCAAACGACTGAGGCTGGGAAGACCGTTGACCGGGGGATAGATCCCCCTGCCATGCATCTCGCGGTCGAACACGATCTGACCTTCGGTGATGTATCCGGTAAGGTCGGGTATCGGATGGCCGATATCGTCATTCGGCATGGTGAGTATCGGCAACTGGGTGATGGACCCTTGCCTACCGGCAATCTTGCCCGACCTTTCGTAGAGTTCCGCCAGATTGCTATAAAGGTATCCGGGGTAGCCCTTCCGACTGGGGATTTCTCCCCTCAATGTCGATATCTCGCGTAGCGATTCGCAATAGTTGGTCATATCGGTCATGATCACCAACACATGCTTGCCTTTGGTGAAGGCCAGGTGCTCGGCGAGGGTGAGTGCGGTCCGTGGAGTGATGGTCCTCTCGATGGAAGGATCGTCTGCCAAGGAGAGGAACAGGGCAACATTCTCAAGCACACCCGATTGTTCAAAGCTATCGATGAAATATCGTGCGACATCGTACTTCACTCCCATGGCGGAAAATACGATTGCGAATTCCTGTTCCTCGGCGAGTACCTTCGCTTGTCTGGCGATTTGGGCGGCCATCTGGTTGTGTGGAAGACCGTTTCCACTGAAAATGGGGAGTTTCTGCCCCTGTATGAGGGTTGTCAGGCCATCGATCACCGAAATACCGGTCTGGATGAAGTCCCTGGGATACTCCCTTGCGGTAGGATTGATGGGCAATCCGTTCACATCGAGTTCATCATCACCGCGCGGCAAGGAACCACCGTCGCGGGGATGTCCCAATCCATTGAGAATCCGTCCGAGCATCTTGTCGCTTACCGGAAGGGTCAACGGTTCACCCATGAACCGCATTCTGGTTCCGGGTAACGTAAGTCCACTTGTTCCCTCGAACAATTGTACCACCACCGCTTCGTCGCTGGTGTCGAGCACTTGTCCGGTGCGTCGTTTTCCAGTGGCATCGACACATTCGACCAATTCGCCATACCCGATCGGATGGGTGTTCCGCATGAACACCAAGGGTCCATCGATCCTACTCGCGCCCACATACTCGCGTCCACTGAGCAGAGATTTGTCCAATCCCACAAGTCGATCACTTCTGGTCATAAATCCCTCCCAATTGACTCATCGAGCGCTCCAGACGAACTTCGATCCTATCGAGGTCTTCGACCGAGTCGTTCGAGATCGAAAATCTCATCCGGGCGATTTCCTGCACCACCTTCATTCTCCTCAACTTCACCATCGTGACCCCTTTCGCTATCGCTTCGGAACCGAGGTGCCAATAGGAGAGTATCAAATGCAACATGCCCAATTGTTTGGCTACAGTCGAGTAACGGTCGATTTCGTCGAAAGCGTTCTGTTGGAGGAAGGCGGTCTTGAAGAGGTTGCAGACCTCCAATATGAAGTTTTGGCTGTCCGGCAATGCATCTGGTCCCACAAGCTTCACAATCTGTTGAAGCCTCACCTCGCGTTGCAGCAGTTCCATGATCTCGGCCCTGCTTTCTCTCCAGGAATGGTCGCCCTGGCTTTCCCACCAAGGAGCCACATCGTCGATATATTCGGAATAGGATTCGAGCCAGCTGATCGCAGGATAGTGGCGGGCACTCGCAAGCGATTTGTCGAGTCCCCAGAAACAACGCACGAAACGTTTGGTATGTTGTGTGACCGGTTCGGAAAAGTCTCCTCCCGGAGGTGAGACTGCTCCAATGATCGATACCGAACCTTCGCTCTTGTCCAAAGTTTCCATGTAGCCGGCCCTTTCGTAGAATTCTGCAATCCTGGTGGGAAGATAGGCGGGGAATCCCTCTTCCGCAGGCATTTCCTCCATCCGTCCGGAAAGTTCCCTGAGGGCTTCCGCCCAACGACTGGTGGAATCGGCCATGATCGCCACATGGTAGCCTTGGTCACGATAATACTCGGCAAGTGTGATACCGGTATAAATGCTCGCTTCACGTGCCGAAACGGGCATATTTGAGGTATTTGCGATGAGAATCGTCCTCTCCATGAGCGAACGACCGGTTCGTGGATCGACGATATGGGGGAATTCACGCAATACGTCGGTCATTTCATTTCCACGTTCTCCACATCCGATGTAGACGATGATGTCGGCATCGCACCAACGTGCGATGGAGTGTTGGGTCATGGTCTTTCCCGTACCGAACCCCCCGGGTATGGCGACCGTTCCCCCCTTCGCCAGTGGAAACAGCATATCGATGACACGCTGGCCGGTGATGAGCGGTATGGACAATGGCTTTCTGTTCGATACGGGACGGGGAATCCGAATCGGCCATACCTGCATCATCGTGAGTGGAATCCGGGTTCCTTCGGAAGATTCAAGGATACAGATTTCATGTGTCACGCCATAGGAGCCCGAGGTCGCGCATTCGACCACGGAATATGGAGGAGTACCTTCCAATGTGGGGGGAACAAGTATCCTGTGCTCGACCCGTTCGGTTTCCTGCACGGTACCGATCGTCTGTCCGGGATGCACGACATCACCCTGTGCCACCGAAGGTACGAAATCCCAGGACTTTCTTCGATCGATCGAGGGACTTTGCAACCCGCGTTTGATCTCATCCCCGCCAAGTTGTCTGAGTCGTTCGAGCGGACGTTGGATTCCATCGTAGATCGTACCGATGAGCCCGGGCCCAAGTTCGACCGACAAGGGCATTCCCGTACCATAGACATTATCATTGGGAGCGATTCCGGTGGCCTCCTCATAGACCTGTACGATCGCTTCGCGGCCATCGAGTTTCACCACTTCGCCCACGAGTTTCTGTTCACCCACCTGAACCAGTTCCATCATCATCGCATCGGTGATTCCTTTGATCGTGATGACCGGTCCATTCACCCGTTTGACTTGTCCTACTATCCTTTCCGGCATTGTTGTCCTTCCATCAGTTCCTTGAGATCCCGTTCATGCCTGAGCATCCTAGTTGAAACCTGGTTGTTGTAGGCAACCTTTCCATCCGGGGTACTTACCACAATTCCTTGCCCGATCAGAGGCTTGTCGTCCTTCTGGAGACGAACCTTGCGTCCTACCGCGCGCAGTACCACCGCTTCCGCTTCACGCAACATCTGTTCATCGACATGTTCCTTGAATGAGCAGGAGACCACCGCTTCTTCGCGATCGAGTCCGATCGTGGCTTCGGCAATCCATCCGACAAGCACTTTCCCATAGGATGGAGTATCCCTCAGCGCCTCCATCTTCCTTGAGACCGAGTCCATCACCAACTGTCGCAACCGTTCACTCCTGCTGACCTCATGTCGTCTCTTCAGGTTCCGTATGGACGACTGTTCATGATGTGAGATTTGCTCGAGACGCTTCTCGGTCTGTCGCTTCTCTTGTTCGATCGCATCGTCGATCTTCTTGTCGTAGGAGGCTTTCACCGCTTGTGCATCCTCTTGTGCCTTTTTTAGAATCGAGGATGCTTGATTTTGTGCACTCTGTAGGATTCCTTCGAACAATTGGTCGTTGCTGCCGTTCATAACGAGACCCCTATAGCTTCGTTCACCAAGGCCTTCAGATCCCGGGATTCACCTCCCGTAGCCCTGTTGGGTATTTCTACGATCAGGGGAAACTTTTCGGAGAACATATACCGATCCACCTCCTCCCGAATCAAGTCAGCCACATCCATGGTGATGATGATGATACCGTAGTCGTGGTTCTCCAAGGCTGTGCGAAGTGCCGATGCGGCTTCATCACGATTGGAGGCAACCATCCCACGGGTACCGACCAGGGAGAATCCCAGTACGGTGTCTTCATCACCGATCACGAAATACCGCATGGCGAACTATGCTTTTCCCAGTATCATGAGAGCAGTAATGAATCCAAAGACCACCAGTCCTTCAGCCAATGCGATGAAGATGAGCGCCTGCGATCCAATTTCCGGTTTCTCACTCATTGCTCCCATGGCCGCGGCACCGACGTGGGAAATGGCGTATCCGGCTGCCAACGCACCAAAGCTGAACGCAACCGCGGCCGAGATCACGACCCACATCAAATCACTTCCCGACACATTCGCCGGTGCCGATCCGGTGCCGGTGTCGGCAGCGAACAATGGGGGTGTGAAGATGAAAGCCGACAGCACCAACAGTATGAAGGTGATGAAGAACGACAACACGAGGCGCTTCTGAAATGTGTGCATGGTCACGATGTACCCTCCTAGCCTAACTTCGTTTTATGATCCGTCTTCCTGCGTGTGAACGAAGGGAGATGGGGTTGTACAACAGGCCCCGGCCTGTGAAATACTTGGTGAAGAATTCGTAATAATTGAGACGGAGTGCCTGGATACCGGCCGACAGGCCCTCCAGTGCGATGACCATCGCATTGCCCAGGATGGCAACAATGAGACCGGCGATTCCACCTCCGGCAAGTTCGGCGATTTGGGCAAAGGCACTCATGAGACTCACATGGGCAATTCCCAATCCAGCCACCCGCATGAATGAAAGTGTGTTGGAAAGAAAACCGGAGAAGATTTCCAAGACATCCACGATCCACTCGAGCACCGCATCGAGGATGAGGCTTCCCACCCCCTTTTCCTCGACGAATTGTCCATGCCGCTTCTCCAGCACCCTATGGATGGGGACCTTCGTCAATAGGATTACCAACGGTACTCCGAAGGCCAATGGAAGGAAAGGACCCTGGGGCAACTCGGAATACCCCGAACCGACGAATGAGAAGGCTGCCCAGACACCACATCCGAAGAGCCACCCTCCGATGATTCCGTTCTTGTCGAGGAAGAGATGGAACCAGTCCTTTTTCCTGATGAGGTTGATCCAGTTGAGCAAAAGCCCCGTGCCGATCACGATGATACCGAACCAGATGGTGATGCCCAGTATCGTATAGACATCCCTTCCCGATCCTTCGTGTCCCACCACCACGCCATGGTAATCGAACCACAACGGAGGGAGCCACGGTCTACCGAAATAGGAGCCGAAGATGATTCCGGTCACAATCGAAGCCCCTCCGAGATAGATGAACAGCTTGGCAAGATCGGCACTGATCATGGAAGGTTTCACCACCCTGTGTGTCTTGAAATGGCGAGTCAACAACAGTCCCAGCAGCAGGATGACAAGACCTTGTCCCGCGTCCGCGAACATAAGGCCGAACATCGCCAGGTAGGAAATCGCCACAAAGGGGGTGGGATTGATGGTACCGTACTCGGGTACGCTGTAATTGTCGACGAGTTTTTGAAACGGACGGAGCAGCGGCACATCGTCGACCGCCACAGGGACCTCTTCCCTCGGCATCTCCTTCGCATCTATCCATTCCACGACACAACGTTGTTCGGATGCGTTGCGAATGGCCTGTTCCAATTCGTTCGCGCTCGATTGGGGAACCCATCCGCTGAAGATGGTGGTGTTCCTGGTATGGCTGAAGTTGCTCGAGATTTCACCCATCAATTCATGCAACCGCAATCCACACCACAATTGTTCCAGTGGTTCTCGTGCTTCTTGCACCTTTCCTACGATTTTTGCCTTGGTGTTCGCATTCTCTTCATCCAACTGCCTCAGGCGGGACTGCAATTCTTCCTCAAGCAGTTCCAAGGCTTCCTTTTGCAGGTTTCCATCGGGATTTTCGGTCCATCCCATCGAATCCATCATCGGAGCGACCTGTTGGCGGTCACGCTTCAAGGTCAACAACACCATATCATTGAAGGTACGTCCTTCGATGAGCACCGATGCTTGATTGGCGAGTCTGGCTCGCAGCTGTTGCGCATCGCCCTTGTCCACCTTACCGATGCGGATATCGATGTACTGCAATTGCCGTTGCGACACATAGCGCAGCAATTCTTCGATCCTGATCCGCCCCTGGCTCAATTGCTTTTGTTGTTCGCGAAGCGCATTTACCTTTTCCACCACTTGGTCAACCGTGCGTTTCGCACGGGAAAGATCGATTGGCTCCATGGTATCCGGATCGAGTTTTTCGGTGGAGGGATTCGCGATATTCGCCTGTATGAAAAGGGTTTCCACCCTGGATCGAAGATTGGCATACGCTTCGGGATCTTCCTTGCCTGCCGATTCGGCAAGGCGTGAAGCCTGCTGTGGAGCGAGCCGCGCAACCTTGATGAAATCGAGTACCCCCAATTTGAGCAAGACCCGCTTCACACTTTCTGTCGCTTCATCGAGCACGACCGCTGTCAATAGTTTCATCGGCACAGTGAACATGTTCATACGGCATACTCCCGGATGTCTGAGAACTTCCACCCATAATGGATTCCATTTATCAAGGTGCGTACCATTCCATTCTGCTTCTCTTCAAGGAAGAAATAGGCCAGTATGGTTCCTATGGTGAATGGATTGCCCTGCAACATGGTCTTGAAGGATTGCTTGCGTGCCGTGAAGAGATACCGCTCCACCATTCTGGTCTGTGCTTCGGGAGAAGTGTCTTCCATTTGGGCCAATTCCACCGACAGACGGGGAAATCGCCTGGCCACCAATTTTTCCGGAGAACGATTCTCGGGGGTTGTGTCCAAGTAATTTTCGAATTCCTTGGTGCCCACCAATCTTCCACCTTCCAACATCATGGTACGCAGTCGGTCCTTGGGCAAACGATACATCCATCCGAATCGCACGAGATTGATGATATTCTTCAGATCGGCATCCCTATCGAGGACTTCCTCGGTCAAGGTCCTGTCCTCATTTGGCAATTGCTTCACTTCCTGACGCAACAGATGTATCCAAGCCCTATCCAAGGCGGTTTCCAGGTCGAAGAGTCCTTCACCGGCGATATGTTGGGAATCGAATCGGGAAACGGCCTCCTCATAGGGGGTACCGCCCAATTCATCGACGATCTCATCATAGGTGTCGGCATTGATGATCCTAGTCCAGTCGATATCTTCAACGATTGGCCTTTGGAAAAGGTATCCGAACCGATGGTCGATGTTCTGATGCTTTACCGTATTGCTGAACCACAGCCTGATGATGCCCTTGAGGTTTTCGACTTCGAGTTTCCTCGTGAATGCCAATACCACACGCGAGTGCATACCATCCATATACTTGGCCACTTCACGGTGCAATTCCACGTTTCGGGAGAACAGCCATGCTTCGAGTCGTTGCACATCTCCACTTTGATCGTAGATTTCCATTAACGGTTCATAACCGGTGCCCCGCAAGGCATGCAACAATTCTTCCAATGTGTTGCTGCGCATCAATTGTTCCCACTGCGACATTTCCAGCATCGAGCCGATGCGGGCACGCAATTTGGCGTTCACGAACGCATACCGATCAAGTGCTCCGAGACTCACGTCGCAACCTCTCCCAGACTGGTAGAGCAGAGAATTTCGACCATTTGGTCGGCAATTTCAGCTGCACATCGGATGAGTTCGCCATCGTCGGCTTCGGCTTGATGCAAAACCTCCTCGGTTTCGGCTATCTTCCCTTCAGCACTCTTCTGGGCCGCTTCGATCGCGGCATCCCTTTCGGAACGGGCGCCATCCAACGCAGAGTGCAATCTCTTCTCCCCTTCCTCCTGAGCTGCGGCCACAACGGCACGCCCTCTTTGTTGTGCATCGGAGACGATCTTTTCAGCTTCGGTTTCGACAGAGAATATCTCGTTGATCAGTTCACTGCGCATACGCACATACTAATCCTTTATCACTTTCATATCAAGGCGATTGGAGATCTTG